>JACPDV010000019.1 GCA_016183835.1 Armatimonadota bacterium | reverse complement strand
CCGGGCGTTAGCCGAGTCCGACAGCCAGCCCATCGCGTACATCCCCGTGGGCAAGGAGGAGCTGCTGCTCCTGCTCCCGCGGCCGGAGAAGCCGTGGACCGACGCGGCGGCCGGGCTGGCGGGGCCGGTGGTCCTTGCCGCCTCCACCGCCGGGCGCGAGCCGGCGGAGGCGGAGGGCTGGAGCTGGACCCGGATCGCGGCGGACGACCCGGTCTTCACGAGGCCGAACGACGTGCGCAAGTGGTGGCGCGCGGAGGACGTGGCGTGGCGCGGCGAGGGCGCTGGGGCGACGGTGCTGTGGCTGCCGGTCCGCGCGCGGGCCGGGTGGGAGGCGCGCGAGCCGCGGGCGATGCTGTTCTGGAAGAACCTGCTGGCGGATGCGCGGGTGAGGCGGAAGGCTGGGCCGTGACCGCCCTCCGGTCCCCTCTCCCGCCGGTTCGGCGGCAGCGCGACGCGACGATGGTGGGCGCACCGGGATCGGCCCTCACCCCTGCCCTCTCCCGGCGGGAGAGGGGGCCGGAACGGTCTCCTCCAGCGGCACGTTCGCCAGCGCCGTCTCGATCCACCGCAGGTCGCGCCCCGGCGGCGAGAGCGCGGCGACCACGAGAATCGAACCGTCCGGCGCGCGGCCGGAGACCACCTCGCCCTCGAGCTTGCCGCGATCGCCCTCGGGCACCAGGCACTTGACATGCAGCCGCTGCCCGGCCGAGACGCCCGTTCGGCTCCACAGCCGTGGCGGGTCCACCTTCAGGCCGCCGATGTTCATCGAGTCCGCCACCGCCCGGGCGAACCAGGCGGCTGGGTCCTGACCGGTGGCGCGGGCGAGCTGGGCGGCGCGGTCGGCCGGCAGACGGCAGACAGCCAGCAGCGGAGCGGCGGCCCGCGGCGGGGTGTAGATGGCCATCGCGGCGGCCTCGTCGCGGGTGGCGGGTGGAGGATCGTTGCGCACCCAGCCGGGCGGCGGGAAGCCGGCGAACACCGCCGGCACCTGCTCAGGTGGCACGCCGCGGATGGCGGGAGTGCAGGCGCAGAGCCAACACGTCGCGGGAGCAGGCAGCCACCTCCCCCTGCGGAGCGGGGGGAGGCCCGGAGGGGGGCCGGATCGCGACCACGTGACGGCTCGCCCGCCGGCCTCCACCCCGTCCCTCCCCCGCTTCGCAGGGGAGGGCGTCGGACCGCCGACACGCCGGGTGCGCGCGCGCGCCACGCTTGTCTCCCTACCCCAACGCCGCGATCTGCCCGCGCAGGAACTCCACCGCCCGCCGCACGTCGCCGATCGGGTCTTCGCCGGTCTCGCGCTCCACCGCCAGGTACCCGTCGAACCCGCCGTCCTTGAGCAGCCGCAGGTAGCGCGGCCACGCCACCCAGCCTTCGCCCAGCGGCACTTCCTTGGCCTTGCCGTCGGGCAGCACGAGGGCGTCCTTGGCGTGCGTGTGCACGGTGTAGGGGGCCAGCCGCGAGGCGCCCTCGGAGGGCTCGTAGGTGCGGATCGCCCAGTCCTTGTCGTACGGCCCTTCGGCGCCCCAGCCGTGGGTGATCTTGAGCGCCGGCCAGAGAATCAGGTTCGCCGGGTCGTAGTTGACGCGCAGGCCGGGGCTGTCGATGGTCTTCATCAGCCGTTCCATCACATACGCCGGCTCCGGACCCGTCTCGATGGCCAGGCAGGCCCCCACCTTCTCGCCGTGCGCGGCGATCTCGCCCATGGCATCCACGAACAACGGCCAGCGCGGGTCACTCTCCTCCATCGGCATGATCCCGGCGTGCCCCTGCCAGATAGGCCCTTCGAGATCCACGCTCATCTCGAGGTTGGCCTTGGCCCAGGCGATGTTCTCGGCGTGCTTGTCAGCCACCCCCAGGTCCACTTCGCCGCCCCACACGCTGATGGCGGAGATCTCCAGCCCGTAGCGCTTGACCTTGTCCACCAAAGCTCGCCGGGTGGCGAGGCTGCTGGTGCGCGAGTCGTATTCGCCGTAGCAACTGAAATGCACCCCCGGCACGCCCATGTCCGCCAGGATCCCGAGCGCCTCGTCCAGCGGGCGGCGCAGGTTGCCGAGCATCACCGAGATCTTCAACGTCCGTCTCCTTCGCCCGGCAGGGGATGCGCCGCGGCCGGCGGGGATCCTGCCCTGCCTACTCCTCGTACCGATACCGGAACCGCCCGTTCGGCGCCGTGTCGCCGTGGTCCATGAAGTCGAGGATGTCCGGCGGGTCGGGCACGTTGTCGGCCCACTGGAAGTCGAGCCGCAGCGGCCCGGCGGTCAGCCCGAGCATCGCCCGCGGCACCGCGAGCTGCAGCGCGTTCGCCCGCACCGCCATCTTCACCAGCCCCACCGGCTCCCAGCGCCAGCCGCCCAGGCACTTCTCCACCACGGTGGTGGTGGGGTCCACCACGCTGCGGTTGACCACGTAGTCGAAGCCCTCCCAGCCGTTGGCCGGATCGCCGTCGGTATCGAGGAGGAGCAGCATCCAGTGCGGGTCGGTGCAGGGGGTGAGCGGCGCGCGGCAGCGGGCGTGGAAGTAGACGTGGCGGGCGTCGTGGGCGACCTGGAGCGTGTCGAAGTCGTTGCGGCCGGTGGTGTTGACGTAGTGCTCATCGCCCCAGCCGAGGTGGTCGCGGTGGAGGGTGTCGCCGAGGTCGTCGAGATACGTCAGGCCGGCGCCATCCCATCGCGAGAAGTCCTGCCCGACCGCGAGCGGCCTGGCGAGCGGCACGGCCTTCGGCCGTGGGCGGACGCCCTTGAAGCGGCGGATCCAGCTCACGAGCTGGTAGTAGTAGTCGTCGCCGTGCCCGCCGCGCATGGGCTCGATGTCGCGGCTGTACTCCTGGCTGTACTGGTCGACGAAGAAGGTCTCGCCCTGCGGCAGGCGGTGGCCGCAGAACGTCATGCTGCCGTCGCTGAGGAAGCGCTGGGCGATCCACTCGTTCCAGCCGGTGACGAAGACCAGCTCGGGATCGACGTCCAGCGCGCGCCGCCACTGCTCCTCGAAACACAGCCCGCGCTCCGGTGCGCGTTCGCCCGGCGTCGGCTCGTGGCCGGCGTGGAAGCTGCGGCCGATGTTGGAGGTGGGGTGCTGCGCCACGCACACGGCCAGCTCCTCCGGCTTCTGAGGCCCGGCGTGCCAGCCCGGATTCTGCGGGTGATTATCGAGCCAGGGCCACTTGTCGCGCCCGTCGCCGAACCAGCCGCGCGGGTCGGTCCAGGCCCACGACTGGCGGAGGGTGAGGAAGTCGCGGAGCTGTGGGCTGAGCCCCTCCGACGGCGCAAGCATGAGTGGCTTGCCGTGCCAGTGAAACCAGAGATCGCGATGGAGGCCCTTGGCGTAGAAGTTGTCGTAGAGCCGCTGCGCGACCTGGACATGGGCCG
>JACPDV010000472.1:7140-10352 GCA_016183835.1 Armatimonadota bacterium | reverse complement strand
GCCTCCGCGATGGTCGGCGCGGGCACGCCGAGGTCGAGCGCCGACTGGCTGGTCCACTTCCCGGTGCCCTTCTGGCCGGCAGTGTCCAGGATCATCTCCACCAGCGGCTCGCCGGTGTCGGGATCGGTGCGGCTGAGGATGTCGCGGGTGATCTCGATCAGGTAGGAGTCGAGGTCGCCGGCGTTCCAGTCGGTGAACACCTGATGCAGCTCGGCTGCGCTCATGCCGGCGCAGTGCTTGAGCAGAAAGTAGGCCTCGCAGATGAGCTGCATGTCGCCGTACTCGATGCCGTTGTGGACCATCTTCACGTAGTGGCCGGCGCCGTCGGGGCCGATGTACTCGCAGCACGGCTCGCCGTTGACGTGGGCACTGATCCTCTGCAGGATGGGCCCCACCGCGTCCCACGCCGCCGGGTGCCCGCCGGGCATGATGCTGGGTCCCTTGAGCGCGCCCTCCTCGCCGCCGCTGATGCCGGTGCCGATGTAGAGCAGCCCGTGCTCCTCGGCGCGCCTGGCCCGCCGCTGCGTGTCGGTGAACAGGCTGTTGCCGCCGTCCATGAGGATGTCGCTGGGCTCGAGGAGCGGGATCAGCGCCTCCTGGAAGTCGTCCACCGGCTGCCCGGCCTTGACCATGGTGAGCACCCGCCGGGGCCGCGCCAGGGCCGCCACGAACTCGGGCAGCGACCGCGTGCCAACGATGCTGGTGCCGGCGGCGGGGCCGGCGAGGAACTCGTCGGTGCGCTCGGTGGTGCGGTTGAAGACCGCGATCCGGAAGCCCTGGTTGTGGATGTTGAGGGCGAGGTTCTGGCCCATCACAGCCAGGCCGATCAGCCCGATGTCCGCGTTTTCACTCATCTTGGATCTCTCTGCCCGACCGCGGGACGGCGCCGTTCACGGAGCGTGGCGGGGACCAGTATACCCGTTGGCAGAGAGCGGTGGAACCCCGGCGGAGTGGGAGCGCGCCCCGGCACAGCAGCCGCCCCCCGGGTCGAAGCCGGGTCTCGCGCTCTGAGAACCCGCCCGTCGGGCGGGCCGCGTGGCGAAAAGACCCGCACTCCGTGGCGGGGCTCTCGGTGGTGACCGATCCGCAGCTCGGAATCACACTGTACCAGCGCTGCGTGGCGGCAGGTGCCGCCCGCCGTGACGCGAACTCCTGACTGGGGATCCGTGCCGGAGGACGACAACGATGGAACACCGTGTGCTGGGCAAGACGGGCCAGAGCCTGTCGGTGATCGGGTTTGGCGGGATCGTGGTGATGAACCAGACGCCCGAGGAGGCCGCCCGCTTTGTGGGCGAAGCCGTCGACGCGGGCATCGACTACTTCGACGTGGCACCCAGCTACGGCAACGCCGAGGAGCGGCTGGGCCCCGCGCTGGAGCCGTATCGCGACAAGGTCTTCCTGGCCTGCAAGACCGCCAAGCGCGACAAGGATGGCGCCGCCCTCGAGCTGCGGCAGTCGTTGGCGCGGCTGAAGACCAACCACATCGACCTGTACCAGCTCCACGCCCTGACCACGGATGAGGACGTCGACAAGGCCTTCGGGCCGGGCGGCGTGGTGGAGGAACTCGTCGAGGCCAAGCAGCTCGGGCTCGTGCGGTTTCTGGGCTTCAGCGCGCACAGCGAGAAGGCGGCGCTCGCGGCTCTCGAGAAGTTCCCGTTCGACTCCGTGCTCTTCCCGATGAACTACTTCACCTCGATCAAGGGCAACTTCGGCAACCGGATCCTGGCCGAAACCAAGGCGCGCGGGCTGGGCCGGCTGGCGCTCAAGACTCTCGCCCTGGGCAAGTACGTGGACGGCGACGCGCACCCCTTCGGCAAGTGCTGGTACCAGCCGCTCAACGACGCCGCGCTGGTGCGCGCCGCGGTGCGCTGGACGCTGGCGCAGGGCATGACGTCGTGCGTCACGCCGGGCCATGTGGAGCTGCTGCGGCTGGCCATCCAAGCGGCGCAGGACATCGCCGAGCCGGAGCCGGACGAGTTGGCCAAGCTGGCCGCCGCGCTCGGCGACCGGCCGCCGGTGTTCGTGGCGTAGTCGTTCCTGGCTGGGCAGTGTGCAGCGGTACGGTCCGCTCTTGCGGACGCATCCCGGCGACCGCTGGCAGCCGGGTGCCGCAGCAGCCGGGCGCGTCCGCAGTAGCGGACCCTACGGGAAGATCGCAGCGAGGCTAAGTGACATGCCGCAGCAGGTCGTACTGATCCCGGGCGACGGGATCGGCCCGGAGATCACCGCCGCGGTGGTGCGCGTCCTCGAAGCCGCCGAGGCGCGCATCGAGTGGGTGCGCCACGCCGCCGGCGCGGAGGCCCTCGCGCCCGAAGGCACCACCCTCCCCGACGCCCTGATGGAAGCCATCGACGAACACAAGACCGCGCGCAAGGGGCCTATCACTACCCCGGTGGGCACGGGCTTCGCCAGCGTCAACGTGGCGCTCCGCAAGAGCTTCGACCTGTACGCCAACCTCCGCCCCACCCGCTCCCTCCCCAGCCTGCCGACGCATTGGGGCGACATCGACCTCGTGGTCGTGCGCGAAAACACCGAGGACCTCTACAGCGGGCTCGAGCACGAGGTGGTGCCCGGCGTGGTGGAGTCGCTCAAGATCATCACGGAGCGCGCCTGCCTGCGGATCGCCGAATTCGCGTTCGTCCACGCGCGGCAGAACAAGCGCCACAAGGTCACCGCGGTCCACAAAGCCAACATCATGAAGCTCTCGGACGGGCTGTTCCTCGACTGCGCACGGCGGATGGCCGAGAACTACTCGGACATTGCCTTCGAGGACATGATCGTCGACAACACCGCCATGCAGCTCGTCATGCGACCGCAACGGTTCGACGTGCTGCTGCTCGAGAACCTCTACGGCGACATCATGAGCGACCTGTGCGCCGGGCTGGTGGGCGGGCTGGGCTTGAGCCCCGGCGCGAACCTGGGCGCGGACCACGCCATCTTCGAGGCGGTCCACGGCTCGGCGCCCGACATCGCCGGCAAGGGGCAGGCCAACCCCACGGCGCTCCTGCGGGCGGCGGTCATGATGCTGCGGCACCTCGGCCAGGGCGACGTGGCCGACCGGGTGCGGGCGGCCGTCGAGCAGGTCATCGCGCAGCCCGCGCTGCGCACGCGGGATCTGGGCGGGGAAGCCTCCACATCGCAGTTCGCCGAGAGCGTGGTGGCGGCGCTCGCGTAGGGAGGCGGGAAGGACCCGGCGCCTCCCCCGCTCGCGG
>JACPDV010000472.1:0-7129 GCA_016183835.1 Armatimonadota bacterium | reverse complement strand
TCCCCCGCTCGCGGCGGGGAGCACGCCATCGGGCACCTCCCCCGCTCGCGGGGGAGGACGGGAGGGGGGCCGCCCGAATCGGCTCCTCGCAAGCGCCCGGTGCCGCCCCCCACCCCGACCCTCCCCCGCGAGCAGGGGAGGGGGCCGGCTGGGCTGCCTGGAGACGACCTGATGCTGGCCAGCCTGCTCCTGCCCCTCGTCATGGCCCCACCGGCCAACCATCCCGTGCCCATCCGGGTGCCGGTGGCCATCGAGCCCTTCGACCTCCGCGACGTGCAGCTCACCGACGGGCCGTGCAAGACCGCGCTGGAGGCCAACCGGCGCTACCTCCTCTCCATCCCCAACGACCGTCTCCTCTGGACTTTCCGCCAGAACGCCGGCCTCCCCACCGCGGGCGAGCCGCTCGGTGGCTGGGAGGCCCCCACCGTCGAGGTCCGGGGCCACTTCCCTGGCCACTACCTCTCCGCCTGCGCCCTGCTCATCCGCAACACCGGTGACCCGGAGCTGAAGGCCAAGGCCGACGCCATAGTGGGCGAGCTGGGCAAGGTGCAGGACGCGCTCGGCGACGGCTTCCTCTCCGCCTACCCGGCCAGCTTCATCGACCGGCTCGAGCGGATGGAGAAGGTCACCTTGGCGCCACTCTACGTGACGCACAAGATCATGGCCGGCCTGCTCGACATGTACTCGCCGACTGGTACAAGCGCCGCGCCGACAGGCTCTCCGACTACCAATTCGAGCGACTGCTGACCGTCGAGTTCGGCGGCATGTCCGAGGTGCTGCACAACCTCTACGGCATCACCGGCAACCCCGACCACCTCGCCCTCGCCCACCGCTACGACCAGGCCGGCTTCCTTGGCCCCCTGGCGCTTGAGCGCGACAACCTGGCGCACATCCATGGCAACACCCAGATCCCCAAGATCTGCGGCGCCGCCCGGCACTACGAGCTGACCGGCGACGAGCGCTACCGCACCATCGCTCGCTTCTTCTGGGACGACGTGATCCACACCCGCACCTACGCCACCGGAGGCACCACGCTCGCCGAGGTCTGGCCCGAGCCGAACCAGCTCGCCAAGACCCTCGGCGTCAACAACCAGGAGTGCTGCAAGACCCACAACCTGCTCAAGGTCACCCGCTACCTCCTCCGCTGGACCGCCGACCCCGCCTACGGCGACTACTACGAGCGCGCCTTCTACAACGGCATCCTGGGTACTCAGCGCGCCGACAACGGGCAACTGATCTACTACGTGCCGCTCGCCACCGGCTCGCACAAGGCCTGGGGCCGCCCGTTCGACGACTTCTGGTGCTGCTACGGCACCGGCGTGGAGACCTTTGCCAAGCTCGCGGACAGCCTCTTCTTCCACGACCGCGACGGGCTGTTCGTCGACCTCTTTGTCCCGGCGACCGTCACCTGGCGCGACAAGGGCGTGCGGCTGGAGCAGCGCACCCGGTTCCCCGAAGAGGAGGGCACCACGCTGGTCTGGCACGCCGCGAAGCCCACCCGTCTGAAGCTCCACGTCCGCGCGCCGTACTGGGCCGACCGCGGCGTGAGCGTGAAGGTCAACGGCAAGCCTGTGCGGGTCGCCGCGAAGCCGACCTCGTGGGTGGTGCTCGACCGCGAGTGGAAAGAAGGCGACCGCGTGGAAGTGGCGCTGCCCATGTCTCTCCACACGGCGCCGATGCCCGATGATCCGGAGCTGCTGGCGGTGATGTACGGGCCGGTGGTGCTGGTGGGACTCGACCCGCCGGGCGGCGGCTACGTGCTCGGCGACCCGGCGCGGCCGGCGGACTGGGTGGCGCGCGACCCGTCCGGCCCGCTCACCTTCCGGCTCAAGCAGCACCAGGGCGAGACAAAGCTGGTGCCGTTCGACCGGGTGATCGACGAGACCTACGGCGTCTATTGGACGGTCACGCCCGAAGGCAGCCCGAAGCACCAGGCGATCCTGGCCGACGAGAAGGCTCGCCAGGAGCGGCTGGCGCGGATCGTGGACGAGGTGCAGGTGGGCAACCCGGACTCCGAGAAGGCGCACGGTCTGCAGGGCAAGAACATGGGCGACGGGCCCTACGGCACCCGCCACTGGCGCCACGCGCCGAGCGGCTGGTTCGCGTGGGACCTGAAGGTCTTGCCCGACCACGAGATGACGCTGGTAGTCACCTACTGGGGCAGCGACGTGCCGCCGCGGAGCTTCGACATCCTGGTGGACGGCAAGAAGGTCGGGCACATGGACCTCAACATGAACAAGCCCGGCGAGTTCTTCGACGTGGAGTACCCGCTCGCAGTGCCCCCCGCGGCTGAAGCGCTTGGTGTAGTACCAAGCCCAGATGAGACGTCGCCAAACGTAGGGTGGGCTACTGCCCACCAACCTGCCGGCCCGGCTCGCAGTTCGCGTGCAGCGGGCTGTGTTCAAATGCCTCCCGCCCACCCATTGTGGCGCCGGCGCCCTCGCCCGCGATTCGCTCTGGGAGCTGCCTGGTGGAGAAGCGGCGGGCGAAGGCGCCCGCCGCACACGGCACTTGGACGCAACCAGCAGCGCGCCCTACGTCCGAAGCGGCGAGCTTAGAACTTGGCCGCGTAGTTGAACCCGAGCCGGTACCGCTCGCGCTCCTCGTCCGCCACGCCGGTCCAGTCGGCGCGGTTGATGAGGAACCCGGTGAGGGTCAGCCGGCCCAGACCGATGGTCTGCTGATACTGCACCTCGAAGCGGCTGACACCGTCGCGCGCGGTGCCGAGGTGGTTGGAGGTGAGCCGGTAGCTGGCGGAGAGCGCCGTGTCGGTGCCCCGGTTGTAGAGCAGCGAAGCGGCGTGGTCAAGCCGGAGCAGCTCCGGCGCGCCGTTCAGAGACGGTTGCTCATAGGTGTGATACTGCCCCTGGAACTGGAACCCGGCCAGCCAGTCCTTCGGCGTGGTGAAGCCGACGTTGAGGTCGCGCGCCAGCGCCACCGTGTAGGTGTCCAGCGCGCGAGCAGCGTCCATCGGCGTGGTGGTCCAGGCGACGTTCGCCAGACCCTCCTTGCCGAACGCCTGTGACGCGGCGAAGCGCAGGCTCTCGCGGTCGAGCGGCCGGTAGCGCTGCCAGGCGCCCGCCGAGTCGCCCAGCTCGTCCTGCCGGCGCGACAGGAGGGCGTCCAGGCTGCAGCCCTTGTACGGCTTCAACGAGGCGGAGGCGAAGAGCGAAGGCGAGATGTGCCCGCCGCCCACGCGCAGCTCGCGGAACCCGACCTCGGCGAGAGGCACCAGCCCGGCCACCACCTTCGGGGTGTAGCCGAGCGCCAGCTCCATCCGTTCCTGCGCGAGCGACCGGTCGCGACCGAAGTGGCTGAATTGCGCGCGCACACGGAAGTCACCGGGCATCGCTTGCGCGAAGCTGACGCCGCTGTCGACGAGCCGGTGCTCGCCCGTCTTGAAGGGGCCGGCGTCGGCGGCCAGGCTCCAGTCGAGCGTGCGGTACCAGGCGGTGAGCTGTGCCTTCCCGGGCCGCAGGGTGGCCATCACGTCGTAGGCCGACGCGCGCGGCGGCGGCGCCGCCAGCACGCCGGCGTAGCCGGCCAGGACCAACTGCGGCGCGGCCATGCGGGTCCAGCCCTCGTAGCCGCCCGTGACCTCGAACCGCGGCGTGAACTTGCGCTGGTAGCGGATCTGGTCGTGCTGCCCCGGCACCTGCCCGGTGCCGCCGACACGCTCGTGCAGCGCGTTGACGCCGTACGGCGTGGCCAGCGTGACGGACTGCGTCCGTGCCACCGTCCCCTTGGCGTCGGCGCCTACGCCCGCCACCGAATTGGTGTTGCTCTGCGAGTACTGCACCCGCGTGCCGCTGGCGTGGGCATAGTCGAACGTCCACGACCGGGCCGCCGAGTGCGACCCCTTGGTGTCACGTTCGCTGGTCCTCACCGTGTAGCCCACCGCATGCGGCTTGAGGTTGTAGTGCACCTCCAGGTAGTCGTCCTTGCCCTCGGTGCGTTGGTCCCCGTTCTCGCCCTGCCACAGCTTCTCGTTGCCCACCATGGTGTCGGCGTGGCTGGCCGAGACGGTGAGGTTCTTGATCAGCGCCACCTGGAGGGCCATGTCCTGCCGCTCGATGATGTTGCCGGCGCCCTCGCCCCCGCCCGGGTTCTGATACAGCCGCAGGGTGGACCACGACGCGCCCCACCCCTTCTGCGTCAGGGACACCGCGGTGCGATCCTCGCGGCCGCCGAGCAGGTAGGCCCAGTGCGCGTAGCCGGCCTGCGGGAGCAGCCCGAAGCGCCGGTCCAGCTTCTTGCTGCTCTGCGAGAAGCTAAGTCCTTTGTAGGTGGCGTTGAGGGCGCGGTCGCTCAGGGTGCCTTGGCCGATGGCCAGGGTCCGGTCCCAGGTCTGCAGCGCCAGCCCGTCGCGCTGAACCGTGATGCCCTGGAAGCGGTCATAGAGCCCGGCCAGCTTCGTCAAGTCACCGTAGCCGGTTTGCGCGTCGCCCAGCTTGCGGCCCGCCAGGCTGTATCCGGCGCCGCCCACCAGCTTGCCGCTCAACTGGGCGCTGATCACCGAGCGCGGGTCGATGCGCAACGTCTCGGACTGGAACGACACGCCCTGCCAGGCCGCCTGGTACAGCTCACGGTCGAAGGAAACCTTGTTCTCGGGGTCCGTGGTGTTGTCGCGGCCGTAAGTGAAGGAGGTCTTCGCGTCCTTCCACCCGACGCGGAAGTCGCGCATCCGGATCCCGAGGTCGCCGCCGGTGAGGCCGAGCGACTCGATGCCGACGTAGTCGCGGTCGGCCTTCTGCCAGTTGAAGCCGAACTGCAGCCCGGGCCGCTTCGCGGGATCGCTCTGGTACTGGAACGACCAGGCTTCGCGCCCGTTGTCGAGAAGCCCTTCGAGGCCGGCCTTGGGCTTGGTCCAGAACCACGAGCTCTGACCGTAGCGGACCTTGATCGCGCCGCTGCCGCCCCCGAACAGGTCCGTGCCATCGTAGACCAGCCCGCGGTACAACTCGCCCTTGAGCGTGAAGCCACCGCTGGGGGTCAGTCCAAGGCCGGATGGCAGCGCATCCTCGGCGTGCGCCACCGCGAGCGATAGCGTGATCGCCCACAGCAGCCGCCTGCCGACCCGTCTGCCTGATTGTCCGGCCTCATTTAACATCGGCCGCCACCCGTCAGAACGGAGGAGCCTCACTGCGCCGTGTAGGGTCCGGCGCGGTCCGACCGCCCTCCGCCTCGCCCGAGCGACCAGTCTCATCGCCTAGGACCGATCCGCTGCCACTCCGGTCCACTGATTCACCCGCCAGTCGGCCCACACCGTCCGCCGGGTTGGGCGCCGGTGCGCCCCGCGGCGCCGACTTGGGCGCCGCCGGTCCACGGTTACCGCTATGAACGTCCCCGTGGCCGCGTCCGGTTCCGCCCGCGCGCGGCAGAGACGGCATGATCACCCCGCCCGGCCCCCGGAGATCGCGGTCCGCCACGGTCCGGTTGTCAAGCGGGCCGCGCCGCCGTTCCGCCGGCACGCCGCGGTCCTCTCTGTCCAGACGCACCGGGGCCGCATCCGGTTCCATGTCCTGCTCGACCACCGGCCCTTCCGCCAGCGGCCCGGCCGGCTGCGACGGCTGCACCGCGCGCGTGTCCGCCACTTCGTTGTGGACCGCTGCCGGGGCCGCGGGCTGAACCGCCACGGCGCCGCCCGAAGGGGCCGCCGGCTCGCCGCCGCCACGCCGACCCAGGCCCACGCCCACCGTGAACAACAGCGCCGCCGCCACCGCCAGCGTGGCAAACCGCCGCGCCCGCGGCGAGACGTTCGCCACCCGCCGCAGCGGGCGCGGCCCGGCGGGCGCCGCCTGGCCGCGCTTGGCGGCGTCCACCGAGGCATGGATCCGCTCGCGAAGATCCGCCGGCGGCTCCTGCTCCTCGATCCCGCCCAGCGCATCCAGCACGGCCAGGTGCATCTCGGCGGTCTCGGCAAACTCCGCGTCCGTCGCCCAGTAGTGCTCCACCACCGCGCGCTGCACTTCGGGCAGGTCGGCGTCGAAATAGCGGTCCAGCCAGCTCAGAGCCTGCTCGCGCGAAGCGGCCACGGGCTCCACCTGGGCCACCGCCGACCGGATCCGCCCCGTCAGGCCCGCCGGCGGGTCGACGTCCGGCGACTCACGAACCAGCCGCACGACCTCGGCGATGGCCTCGAACTCCTCCACGTCCTCGGGATGGTTCTCGCACCACGCCGCCAGCCAGCGCTGCTCCCCTTCGGTCAGCTCGCCATCGATATAGGCCGACAGGTTTTCGAGTCGCTCCAAGCGGTTCATCACGGTCCTCGCGCGCGCGCCATCGAGAGAATCTGATGGTCCTATGGGGGATGGACACTCCTCGGTGTGTCGAGTTTCACCCCATCCCAGGACCTTTCGCCAGATTCTCAGAGCCGCCTCCGGCGAGCGCTCCAGCCGCTCTGTAAGACCTCCAACCAGTCTTCATCGGCATCCGCCGCGGCTTCTGCAGGCCGGGGACAACCCAGCCGCTCCCGCAGCGGACCCGCCAGTTTCTCCGCCAGCCCGCGCCGAGCCGCCAACGGCAGACTTACCCGCCGCCGGAGGAATTCGGCGACCACCGCGCTTTCCTCCTCGCTCACGCGCTCGAGCTGCGCCGCCGCTAGACCGGCGCGCGCCGCCTCCGCCCCGGCGGAGCCGGCCACCAGTGCCTCGATCCACGGCGTCCGCCGCTCACGCACCACCAGCGTGCCGGCCACCATGTCGCCCACCCGCTGCCCGCGCGCGCTCCACGTCACCACCGCCGCGCCCAGCAGGTACGGCGCCACGAGCGGCAGCAGGTCCACGCAGCGCAGCACATTGCGCTGCGCTGTCGCGGCGAAATCCACCGCCTCGCCGCCCTCGCGCACCACCCGCAGCCCCAGCGCGCGCTTGCCCGGCGTCTGGCCGCTCCACCCGGTCTCGAAGACCACGTAGTAGCCCCAGAACACCAGCCACGCCGCCAACGCCACGAGCGGCCACAGCCACCGCGCCACGGCCGCCGACAGTTCGGGCCAGCCGCCCCACAGCAGCAGCGGCGCACCCGCCGCCACGGCCAGGACCGCCAGCAGTGCCGCCTGGCACACCGTGTCCACCAGCAGCGCCGCGAACCGCGAGCCCGGGCCGGCCAGCTCGAAGGCCAGGACCGTGCT
>JACPDV010000471.1 GCA_016183835.1 Armatimonadota bacterium | reverse complement strand
CGACGGTCACCGTCGCGGCGGGTGGCGGGGCGACGATGGCCGGCTCCAGGACCCGCAGCTCGCGCCAGACATGCGGCAGGCCGTAGCGGTACTCGGGCTCGGGCATGAAGAAGGCGCTGGTGTAGGCGGTGAAGCCCATCGCGCCGTAGGCCACGCTGGCCAGGTACTGGTTGCGGAAGACGCGGTACGGGTACGGCCGGCCGGTGCCGTAGTCCTGGGTCATGTGGGTGTCGCTGGCGGAGTGCCAGAGGGTGACCTGGATGGCCTTGCCCACGGCCCCGACCTCGTTGACTTTCTTCAGGAAGTTGGGTACGTAGTCCCAGTCGGAGTTGTAGGGGTCTGGGTTGAGGATGTCGGCGCACTTGCAGCCGTGGGTCACGATGCCGTCGATGGTGTCGTTGGTGACCACCACCGGGTGGTAGGGATCCAGCTCGCAGAGCAGCTTGTAGTAGTTCTCCAGATAGGCGCTCTGGACGTCGTGGATCTCCGGCTCGTCGGCGATGTAGTAGCCCAGCAGCCCCGGCTCGCCGCGGACGCAGTCCACCATCTCCTTGGTCAGCCGGCGCATGTCGTCGCTCGGTTCGGTCAGGGCGTGCCACTCGTCGCAGACCTTGCGCAGCTCCTCCTTGCCCTGCTGCCAGAGGTTGAAGGCATACAGGTAGCGGCCGTTCTCCACGCTGGCGACGGTGCGCACGCCGTGCGCGCGGAACCGCTCGCCGATGCTCTCGCTCTTCGGCGGGTAGATCACATCCGGGGTCATCAGGTCCTGGAGCGCCACCACGTCCGGCCGCGGGTCGGCGTCGGGGATTCCGCCGTACCAACCGATGTTGAAAACCGGCTTGCCGTTCACCAGGATCCGGCGGTGCTCGTCGATGCGCACCTCGTCGCCACGGTCAGGCGGCGGGAGCTTGCGGACGGGCGCGGTGGCCGTGGCGACCTCCTTACCGCCGGCGCCGAGCGCGGTGAGCGAGAGCGTGTACGTCCCGATGGCAAGGTTGGCGGCGGCGAGGGAGAGCGGCTTCGCCGTGGCGGCGACGACGGCAGTGCCGCGGGCGAGTGGCTTGCCGGCGGCGTCGCTCAGTAGGAAGGCCACCTTCGCCGTGGCCTGCCGCACGCCGGCCGACATCTGCGCCTCGAAGACGATCTCCCGGAGCGCCTCGCCGGCGTAGATGTTGTTGCGGTAGCAGGGGCGGAGGAGGCGGATGGAGAGCGGCTTGGTGTCGGTGGCGAGGCCCTTCACCACGGCCTTGAGGAGCTTCCCGGCGGGGTCGCGGAGGGCGAAGATCAGGTTGGCCTCGGTGGCGCCGCGGACGCGCAGGTCGGGGAGCTTGAGCGTCTGCTCGGCACCGGCGGCCAGTTCGACCGGCTCGGCCTGGACCTTCTGCCCGGGCTGGTCGAGCACCTCCGCGGAGGCGGTCACGCGCTGGGCGGCGCCGGTCTCGTTCTTCGCCGGAAGCCTCAGGGTGAGGGTCGCCCAGCCGCTGCCGGAGCGGTTGACGTCGACCTGCGGCTCGCCGAGGGTCCAGCGGAACGCGCGGTAGTCGGTGGGCAGCCCGGTCAGCGTGCCGAACAGCTTGGGCTGGTGGAAGTTGCCGCGCAGCGGCGCCCAGGTGGTCAGCTCGGTGGCGCCGGCGGCCTGCCGCTCGCGGGTGACGTTGAACTTCCAGGTCGCGCCGGCGCTGGCGGGGAGCACCAGCGCGCCATAGGGCAGGGCGACCTCGATGGACCACTTCCTGGCCGCGGCGTCGATCCGGCCGGCGGCGCGGTAGTCGCCGTTCCAGAGCTTGCTGTGGACCATGCCGTAGTCGGCGTTGTAGTCGTCGTAGATCGTGCCGCGGGCGTTGACGAGGAGGTGATGGTAGTAGCGCCCTTCGCCGGCGGGGTCGAAGAAGATCTCGACGCAGTCGTCCTGCCACACAGCGCCGTCGCGCCACGGGGTGACGGCCTTGAGCTGGTCGATGGCCGGTTCATCGCACTCGACCGCGACGTACGCGGCCTGGTCGTCGTAGAGCACCTTGAAGCGGGTCTGCACGGCGGCCGGGCCGGGCTGCACGTCGTTGCCCGCCAGGACGAACCCGGTGCTCCATTGGGCCGCGGCCCAGGCGGGCTCGCCGAGGGCGCCGTCAATGGCCGGCGGGGTGGTGCAGCGCGCGGCGGTGGCGGTGGGCGGCGCGGCGAGGGCGAAGAGGAGAATGGGCAGGGGCAACACGGCGGGCTCCAGGGCGAGATACGCTTCGGCACAGCAGCGGTAGCACCTGCGTGAGCGTGGCTCAGTAGGCGTCGCGGCGGTAGCCCACCCAGACGATGAGCAGCTCTTCGCGGGCGTCGTCAATCGTGAAGACGATGCGATAGGCGCGGCCCGCCTTGGCACGATGGAGCCCCGGAGCGCCGGGGTCGGTGAGGCGGACCACGTCTCCACCTCGCGGCGCGCGAGCCAACTGATCGAGGCGCCGCTCCAGCCGGTTCCGCACGACCCAAGGAAGGTCGTCGAACTGCCTCTCGGCGTCCTTGGACAGGATGATCGTGTAGGGCATGGCGGTCGGCCTGTGACCTGTAGATCAGCCGTACCCGCGTCACTCGTGGCGTCTGTGCGGACATCCGCTCATGCAGGTGCGGGCACCGCCGGGCGAAGGTGCTATTCAGCGTGAGGACGCTCGGTGGCGCGCCCTCACTTCTTCCCATGGCACCCCTTCTCCCCCGGACTCCTCGTGCCGCCGTAAGGCCTCCATGCCGACATGTGCGAGAGCTTGCCGCTCAGCCAACTCCTCCAGCCGTGCCAGCTCCGCGGCGCGCAGCACCACCAACCGCCGCCCGCGGTGTTTCACCACGGCTCGCCGGCCGGCCGCAGCCTCGTCGAGGGCGGTCGAAAGGTCCGTCTCAGGAGCCCGAGCCATCTGCTGTCTCCCACTACCAGTGTACCCGCCAGTGCGGCTGTGGGCAACAGGGGTCACCCCGGCACCCCGACCGGCGATGCGTCCCCTTCAGCCGCGGCACGCTCTCAGTCGAGCACCAGTCCGCGGCGTGGCGCCCGATCGTCGACCGCGGTTCAGCTGTCCCACAGCGCGTCGATGCGCACCGCCCAAAGCCGGTCGCCGAAGGGCACCGCCTCGCGTCGCTGCCGCTGAGTGGCCGCAGATCCACCACTCGGTGCTTGGGAATCCACCACGCGATGGTGGATTTCCAACCACCGAGGGTAGACGAGGACGGTTCTGGCCGCCGGTACCTTTCACGGTTAGCTGCTGTACATCTCCCGCAGCCGCCGCACGTTCCCGCCCAGAATCAGCCCCTTCTCCTCCGGCGTCAGCCGGGCGAACAGGATCGGCCCGAGACCCCACGCGATCGGCAGATCGAGCAGGTCGGACCCGAACAGCAGCCGCTCCGCCCCGACCGCCGCCACCACGCTCTCGCACTCGCGCGGGCCGAGCAGCGGGCAGGAGCAGACGTACAGGTTCGGGTGGCGCTGCATCACCTCCGCGTACGCCGTGGTGGTGTGCCCGGTGATCAGGCAGGCGTTCGGGTAGGTGGCGCACAGCCGCTCCACTTGAGCCGCGCCGCCCCAGTGGTGGTTGAGGATGAACTGCCGCCGCTCGTGCGCCCACTGCACCGCCACGTCGATGTGCGCGCCCTCCTCGGGATAGCCCTGGTACGACGGGATCAGCTTCACCCCGCGCAGGCCCATCGCCGCGCCGCGTTCCAGCTCCGCCAGCATCCCCTCCGGCCCCCGGTGCGGGTTGACCAGCGTGAAGCCGATGAACCGCTCGGGATAGCGCCGCACGGCCTCGGCCACCGTGTCGTTCCCCGGCTGCTCGTCGCCGCCCACGCCGGTGAACGCGAACACCAGGCCGGACTGCACGCCCAGCCGGTCCATCTCCGCCACCGCCTCGTCCACCGTGCTGTCCGGGACGTGGTAGTGGCTGAACCGCCCGCCCAGGTGGCCGTGGCAGTCGTCGAAGCTCAGCGAGGCGGGCCGCGTCCCGGTCCGGCCGTACGCCACGTACTCGTCGTCGGGCAGCGGCGGCTCGTAGGCCGGGGACTCGAGCCCGCACCAGGAGAGCAGTCCGCGCAGGTTGTCGCCGGCGATCAGGCGCTTGTCCACGTCGGCGATCGCCGCGCAGGTGAGTGGCGCCAGGGTCATGCCCATCCCGAACAACGGCCAGTTGGAGCCGTAGATCAGCCGTCGAGCGCCGAACGTGCGCGCCACGTACTCGATGCCGTGGTGCAGCCAGTACCCGCTCAGCTCGACGTGCAGGTTGTCGCACGCCTCCAGCGCGCGGTAGAGCGTCCGCTGCGAGCGCCGGATGCGAAACTCACTGACGATCACCGGCAGCGTCGGCCAGCGGCGGCAGAGCTCCACGATGCCGGGCAGGTCGCTGGCGTCCACCTCCCAGCCGTTCGACGGGCCGACCTCGTTGGGGTTGATGAAGACCGGCACCCGCGCCTCGGCGAGCGGCTCGAGGAGCCTGTCGAGGCACCAGTCGTGGAGGGTGAAGCGGCACTGACGAGGATAGAGGAACACCGCGCCGACGCGGTGCCGGCGGAGGAGCGGGACGAGCTCGTCCGGCGCGGGCTGCTCGTCGTTGGTGCCCGGGTGCAAGAGCGACCAGGCCGGATGCAGCCGGGGCTGGTCTCGGCAGACCTCGAGGATGCGGGCGTTGCCGAGCTGGGGGTGGACCTCGCGGCTGAGGCTGTCGACCACGAGGGCCTCGGCGATGCCGTGGTGGTCCAGGTCGGCGAGGAGGTCCTCGGCGGTGTGCGGCCCGCCGGGCTTGAGCTTGAGGTGACGGCCGAGGGTAGCGTTGGCGTCGAACAGGCGGAGATGGTCCATGGGGCGTCTCGATTCAGCGGCGTCCGCGCATTCCCGCTCCGCCTCGCCGCTCCTGTCACCACGCCATCCTCGCGCGCGTGTGGAGGAGCCGGCGGCGCGGATGGCCAACCCGTCCGCAGTGCGGCCACGGCCACCCGGAGCCTGTCCCGTGTCCAGCGAAGAGATAGCCCCGCAGCAGCAGGGCGACATCGTCGTGATCTGGGTCCGCCGCGACACCAAGTGCGCCGAGTGCGGCGAGGAGCTGCCGCGCGGGTCCGCCATCCGCATGAGCGACCCTGGACCGCTGTGCCTCGACTGCGCCGAGCTGGGCCACCTGATGTTCCTCGCCAGCGGTGACGCGGCGCTCACCCGCCGGGCCAAGAAGCACTCCGGGCTGTACGCTGTGGTCGTGCAGTGGAGCCGCACGCGGAAGCGCTACGAGCGACAGGGGCTGCTGGTCGAGGAGGAGGCGCTGGACCGGGCGGAGGACGAGTGCCTCGCCGATGAGGAAGTCCGCCAGCGGCGCCGGATGCGCGAGGCCGAGCGGCGCGAGGCCCTCGACCAGCAGTACCACGACCGGTTCGCCGCCCGCATCCGCGAGCTCTATCGCGCCTGCCCCGCCGGCACCCCGGAGGCAATCGCCAACCACGCGTGTCGGAAGCACAGCGGGCGCGTGGGCCGCAGCGCCGCGGCCCAGCGGCTGGATGAGGAGATGGTCGGCCTGGCCGTGCGGGCTCACATCCGCCACCGCCACACGCGCTACGACGCCCTGCTGCTCAAGGGCTGGGACCGACATGAGGCGCGCGACGAGGTGTTCTGCGACGTCGCCGCAGTCGAGGAGCAGTGGCGGAGCTAGCCGTCTTGCCGCCAAGCCGCCTTCGCCAGCGCCGCCCAGCCGGCCAGGAAGCAAAGCCCGCCGAACGGCGTGACCGCCCCCAGCACCTTCGCCCCCGTCAACGCCAGCGCGTAGAGACTGCCCGAGAAGAGCACCATCCCCGCCACGAACAGCCAGCCCGCCGCCGTCGCTGCCCGGCTGGGCCGCCGCGCCGCCACCGAGGCCACCGCGAACAGCGCCAGGGCGTGGTACATCTGGTACTGCGCGCCGGTCCGGAAGGTCTCCAGCGCCGCCGCGTCGAGCCGGGCCTTCAGCCCGTGCGCGGCAAAGGCGCCGAGCGCCACGGCCAGGCAGCCGGCAACCGCGCCGGTGAGGGTGAAGGTCCGCTCAGCGTTCACGCGCCGCCTCCGTCTCCCAGTCCGCCAGCAGCCACAGCATCCGCGCGATCGACGCCTGCTCGATCAGCTCCTGCGGCGGCTCCGCCTGCCAGCGCTCCCACCACCCCTCGGCGTTGCGCCGGGCCCGCTCCAGCCCCCTCGCCGCGCCCGTCTCCCGGTACCACTCCAGATCCGCCTCGACCAGCAGGTGCGACCACTTCGGCGGATCTCGGTAGGCGCCCGTCTGACCCACGAACCAGTCGCTCGCCAGGCCGATGCGGTCCGCCTCCTTGCGGTACCGCTCCTCGCCCGTCGCGCGCCACAGGCCGAGGTTCGCCCGTAGCATGAGCGCCGTGTTGTAGGTCAGCTTGTCGCGGTTGATCTTGCCGCTGCCCACCTTCACGCTGTCGAAGAACAGGCCGTCCTTGTCCTGCAGGTGTTCGCTCGTCCAGGCCACCAGGCGGCAGGCCCACGCGAGGTTCTCCTCGCGCCGGCGATAGGCCGCCATGCGCACGCACGCCACCGCCGCGGGGGCGTTGCTGCACGTGTTCCTGCTGTCGTCCTTGTGCCCTTCGTGCCACCAGATCCCGCCGCCCAGCGCCTCGTCCCAGCCGCTGAGGACGAATCGCAGCGTGTCGTCGGCGCGGTCGAGGTACTTGGTCTTGCCGGTCAGGTCGTAGGCTTCGAGGAAGGTGAGGACCATCCAGGCGTTGTCGTCGTAGTACTTGTCGTGACCGTTGCCGTTGGTGGGAGCGGGCTCGTAGCCCGGGATCGGTGCTTGCGCGTCCCAGTAGCCGTTGAGCCCCCCGAAGTAGCGCGCCATCTGCGGCCGCCAGGTCGCCGGATCGTGCCGCGCCGCCGCGACGAGGGCCGAGAACATGATGCCGCCACCCCACAGGAAGTCGGGGTGACGATCGGTCAGGCTGCGAGCGTAGCAGGCCGGGCCGTCAAGCCAGTAGCGCTGCTGGATGGAGGCGGTGACGGCGCGGGCCGCGTCGAGGAACGGCGCGGCCGGGCTGTTCGGCGCGGCGAGCAGGATAAGGTGGAGCATGCACTTGGCCAAGTCTGACGGTCTCCCACCGCAGCCGGGCCGGCCGCATCCCACATTGTAAGCGAGGAGCGGCCGGGGCGGCGCAGGCGACAATCTCGGGATCTGATGTCACAATGCGCCCGGCCGCGATCCGGTCCAGCGAGGCACCGCCCATGAGTGACAAGCCCGACTACCTCGACGTCAACCAGGCCTTCTTCCACGCTCGTTTCGAGGAGGCCCAGCCCTGGGACGCGTACCTCGACGCCTCCAGCTCGGAGCACCGGCAGCGCTGGCTGGACGCCCTCGACCGCACCCAGCTCACGCCCGAGCAGACCGCCATCCTGGGCGGCTTCACCCGCACGATCCATCTGCTCGTGCTGTCCGGCGTGTGGTGCGGCGACTGTGTGCGGCAGGGGCCGATCTTCCACCGCATCGCCGAGGCGGCGCCGACCCTCGACCTGCGCCTGATCGACCGCGAGGCCAGCGACGAGCTGACCGACCTGCTGCGGGTCAACGGGGCCAAGAAGGTGCCGGTGGCGGTGTACCTCTCGGAGGACTTCTTCGAGGTCGGCCGCTTCGGCGACCGGCTCCTGACGGTCTATCGGGCCAAGGCGGCCCGCGAGGTGGGTGCGGCCTGCGACACGGGGCTGCTCCCGCCGCCCGGCACCGAGCTGCAAGCCGAGGTGCAGGAGTGGGTGGACGTGACCGAACGGATGCACCTGATCCTGCGCACGGCACCGCTGCTCAGGAAACGGTACGGCGACTAGGCCCCGCGACGCCGATCCGTTCCCGCTCCGGCTCCCGTCGCGAGAGGGATGGGATCGGGCCAAGGGGCGGGCGATGCCCGCGCCTGCTCGCAGGACTCTCGCGAGACGCGGCCAAGGTGAGCCACGCTGCCGCCTCGGGAGGACCGCCGTGCGTTCGTACTTCGCCTCCTTGCTGAGCCTCGGTTTTGCCGTTCCCCTCCTCGCCGCGCCCCTCGCGTTCGAGCTCAAGGTCGACACCGGCACGCTGATCCGCCACACGGAGCCGGCGCCGGTCCAGGCCGTGAAAGACCGCTTCGGGCCGGGGCTCGACAGCGTCGATCTCGAGGGCGCCCGCGGCAACCGCACCCAGCTTCTGCTCCCCTGCCGGGGCATCACCGAAGGCGACTACTACCTCGGCCTCCTGGTCCTGTGCGGGCACTACTCCGCCGCCGACGAGGGACTCAACGGGCAGGTGCAGCTCTACCTCGGCGGGCAGCGCATCGGCTGGACGAGCCACAGCGAGCCGCTCCTCCCCGCCGACGCCGCCGAGCAGAGCCGCTACCAGGCCGAGCTGCTCTGTGAGGAGCCGGTGCACCTCAAGCCGAGCGACACCCTCCGCGTGGTCTACGCGATGGACTGGGCCGCCGCTGTCATCGGCCCGGTCCGGCTCTACCGCACCCGCCCGGTGCACGGCATCGTCAAGCTCGACCCGCCCGACTGGGGCCGCACGCAGTCGTATCTGCTCACCGCCGAGTGGGGCACGCCGGAGGAGGCGGGCGGCCGCGTGCGGCAGCCGGTGGTGCTCCACAACCCGTCCACCCTCACCCGTATCTTCAGCGTGCAGACCGACGTGCGCGACTACCAGCAGCGGAGCCTCCTCAGCGCCCGCGACTCCGTGCCCGTGGAGGCGGGCAGGACGATCACCCGCATGATCGAGTTCGCGCCCGAGGGCGAGCGCACGCGGCTGACGGTCACCTGCACGGCGCCGGGCATGTTCCCCCCGGTCCGGCTGGTGAAGTACTACGTGCGCGACCGCACCGAGGGGCCGCGGCCGAACACCTGCCTCAACGGCCCTTGGGAGATGTGCTGGGTGCCCGGCGCGGAGGTGGGCGACAGGCCGCCCGCCGGCGCGGCGTGGGAGAAGGTCAACGTCCCGTCCAGCCAGAGCAACGAGAAGTACCACTGCGCCTGGTACCGCCTGGCCTTCGACGCCCCGGCGCACGTCCGAGGTGACCGCTACCTGCTCAGGTTCGGCCAGGTGTTGAGCGAAGTGACGATCCACGTCAACGGGCAGTCGGTGGGCTACGAGAAGCACGGCACGCAGCCGTTCGAGGTGGACATCACCGCCGGCTACCGGCCGGGGCAGCGCAACGAGCTGCTCGTCGGCGTGCGCGACTGGCTGGCCTACTCGCCGGTGAACCGCGACCGCGTGGCCCGCGGCGAGCAGCCGTTGTTCAAGGACCGCATGGTGGACGTGGCCGGCTACGAGGCGGCCAGCCACCTCGGCATCGGCGGCTCGGTGTGGCTCGAGGCGCGGCCGAACGTCTCGGTGGACGACGTCTTCGTCGTCACCAGCGTCCGCCGCAAGCAGCTCGAGCTGCACTATCGGCTGCTCAACCGCACGCCCGACGGCGCCACCGTGACCCTCGCCCCGCGGGTCTTCGACGCCGGCGGCTTCGCTCGCGCCGTGCCCGAGAAGCGGCTCGTCATCCCGGCCCGCAAGGAGGCGACGGTCGACCTCGAGGTGCCCTGGCCGAACCCGCAGTACTGGTGGCCCGACGACCCGCACCTCTACACCCTCCGCACCGTGCTGACCCCCGACGGCGGCCCGCCCGACGAGCACGTGCAGCGCTTCGGCTTCCGCGAGCTGTGGATCGACGGCATCAACTTCGTGCTCAACGGCACGCGGGTCAAACTGCGCAGCGCCTGGGCCGGCGGCGCCAGCGGGGTGTACGCCGCCGCGGGGATCGTCGCGCCGGCCGAGCGGTTGGCGGCTATCTGGAACTGGCAGACCATCTCGCGCGAGGACCGGATGGTGCAAGTCGCGCGGACCCACAACATGGGCGGCGTGGAGGAGGCCTGCGACGTCGCCGACGAGACGGGCCTGATCCTCAAGATCGAGGACGCCGACGTGGCGCAGGTGAGCTTCACCTTCGACCAGACCTTCTGGAACAACGCGCTGCGCAACGAGGTCCGCGTGGTGGACACCTTCAAGAACCACGCCTCGGTGTGCCTGTGGAGCGCCGGCAACGAGAACATGTGGGGCTGGATCTACCAGGGCGAGGCGGCCAAGACCCTGGGCAACCGCTGGCAGCTCAACATCTGCAAGGCGATGCGCGAGTTCGACCTGCAAGGGCGGCCCATCGAGTGGGAGGCCGACGGCGACCTGATGGGCGGCTGGGAGCACCACGCGCTGCACTATCCGCGCGAGCTGAACCAGCATCCCGACCTGCCCGTCGGCGCCTGGTGGGGCGCGCTCGACGGCAAGACCGTTGTGCCCTACTCGATGGGGCCGATCACGCTGGGTGAGAAGCCGCTGACGGTGGGCGAGGCATTCTGGCCGGCCAACCTGAATCGCCCGCAGGGCGCCAGCATCGTCCTCGGCGACGACGCCTACCTCGGCGGCGGCGGCTGGGCGCGGGCGTGGATCGAGTCGTCGCGGTACTTCATGAACGGCTTTCGCGACGCCGAGTTCGCGCTGATCGACGTCTATCTCCCGCTCTGGATGCTCCCGCCGCAGACCGTGGTGGTCAAGGAGGAGACCCGCAGCTTCGTCGGCGGGCACAGCATCCACCGCACGCTCAACGTGCACAACGACCTGTTCCGCGCCGCCACGCTGACCCTGACCTGGGGCGTGGCCGGCGAGCGGGCCATCGCCGGGGCGACGCAGACGCTCAAGCTGGCGCCGGCCGAGCTGCGGCGGATCGACCTGGCCATCCCGCTCCCCGCCACGAAGGCAGCCCAGCGCGCTACCTTCCGGGTGCAGCTCAGCGAGGGTCCGCGGCGGATCGAGGACCAGCGGCAGGCGTGGACCATCCACCCGCCGACCACCGCCGGCGCACCGGCGGGCAAGCTCGCGGTGTTCGACCCGGCCGGCCGCACCAGCGCGCTTCTCAAGCGGCTCAAGGTGCCCTTCACGGCCCTCACCGAGCTGCAGGCGCCCGACACGCCGGGCCTGATCCTCGGCGCCGGCGCGCTGAAGCAGATGCCGCCCGGGCCGTGGCGCGAGTCGCTGGGCGCCTATGTGCGCGGCGGCGGCAAGGTGCTGATCCTCGAGCAGGACGAGTCGCCCGACTTCCTCCCGGTGCCCCTCACGCTGGCCGCCGGCCGGCCCACCACCCTGGCCTTCGCCCGCGCCATCGACCACCCGGCGCTCAGCGGGCTGACCGAGGGCGACCTGCGGTGGTGGGCCGACGACCACTACGTGTCCGCCGGGAACTACCGCAAGCCGGCGCGCGGGAACGCCATCCCCATCGTCGACGTGGGCACCAGCGACGGGCTGCTCGAGACGCCGCTGATCGAGGAGTTCGAGGGGCAGGGCAGCTACCTCCTGTGCCAACTCGAGCTGACCGACAAGGCCCTCACCGCCCCGCCCGCCGGGCGGATCTTGAGCAACCTGCTGGGTTACCTGACCACCCCGGGCGGCTACCGCAGCTTCGGCGCCACGGCGCTCTTCGCGCGGGCCGACTCGCCGCTCCGCCGGGCGCTCGACGACAGCCTGCTGGTCTACGAGGATCTCACCGGCAAGCCGGCCGAGCTGAACGCCGCCAAACACAAGGTGGCCATCGCCGAGGCGGCGCTGGCGGTGGAGGAGCCGCTGAGCAACGCGCTGCACGCGTTCGCCGCGGCGGGCGGACGGGTGCTGATCCACCGCGCCGTGCCCGAGCAGCAGGCGGCGCTGGAGGGGCTCCTGGGCGTCAAGCTCCGCTTCCTGCCCGTGCAGAGCCAGCCGGACGACATCAAGTACCGCGCCTTCCGGCGCGACAACACGGGGCTGATGGCGGGGATCAGCAACCACGAGCTGTTCTGGGCGAGCAACCGGCTGCTGGTGGACCTGCGCCACGAGGGTGGCTGGTGGTCTTCCGCTCCTGGGCAGCATCCCCGTCCTCGGCAACCTGTTCCGCAGCTCCAGCGCCGCACTGACGCGGCCCGGCGGGCTGGTGCAGATGAAGGTGGGCGACGGGCTGGTGGTGCTCAACCAGCTCCGCTTCGACGAGCCGCTCCCCGAGCTGGCGGTCACCGCCGCGCGGCTGCGGGCGCTCCTGCTCACCAACCTCGGCTGCACGCTCAAGAGCGAAGGGGCGGTGGCCCAGGCGCGGCAGCGGCGGCTGCAGCAGTACGAGTTCTTCACGGTGGATCTGGGGCCGCACTACAACCGCGGGCTGAAGGACGACAAGCCGGCCGGCATCGTGGGCTGGACCAACCAGGGCGAGAACGACATGCGCGCGCTGCCCACCGGCCGGCAGAGCTTCGCCGGGGTGCCGTTCGACATCGGCACGCCGCAGGGCGCGGTGGTGCTCTTCAGCACCCAGGCCGGCAACAGCGACCTGCCCAGGGAGGTGAAGGGCATCAAGCTCGGGCGCAAAGCGGACGAGCTGTTCTTCCTCCACACCTCCGCCTGGACTGCCCCGAACGCCTTCCGCTACCAGGTCAACTACGACGACGGCAGCAGTGAGGCGATCCTGATCAAGGACGGGCAGCAAGTCTTCGACTGGTGGCAGGACCCGGTGCGCTACGCCGAGGCGATGAGCCGCTATGGCCTCTTCGCCGCCTGGCAGGGCGAGAACCCGATGCACAAGGTCACCCTCCCCGGCTACGAGTGGGTCAACCCGCACCCGGAGAGGGTGATCCGCGACCTGGACTTCCTCCACGTGGCGGAGAACAACTTCGGCACGGTCCCGGTCTTGGTGGCGATCACCGGCGCGGTGCAGCGCTCGAGCGAGGGACTGGTGACCGACGTGATCGGCACGGCGGGGATCAAGATCAAGCTGGGCACGGAGGAGCAGGCGGTCTACTACATCGGCGTGGCGGGGATCCCGGCGGATCACCCCTACTACCAGCAGGCGCTCGCGGCGCACCGGGCGCTGGTGGTGGGGCAGAAGGTGACGCTCCAGTGCGACGTCGTGACCGAGGACGCCGATGGGCACGCGCTGGCCTACGTCTACCTCACGCCGGACACGTCGAACATCCGCAACCTGGTCAACGCCAAGATCATCGGCGACGGGCTGGGGAAGCTGGGCAACTTCCAGGGGAATGACCGGCACCGGATGTACCTGGAGAACCTCGGCTTCATCGCGCAGCAGCGCAAGGCGGGGATGTGGGGGCAGTGAGATGAGGCAAGGCATGCGCCGCGATCTTCGGGCACCCTCCCCCGCGCCAGCGGGGGAGGGACGGGGTGGGGGCCGGCCGCCAGCCACCCATCGCCAGCCAACCCCCCTTCTGCCTCCCCCCGCTTCGCAGGGGGATGGACGCGAGGGTGGCCAGCGCCTCCGCACCGCCCTCACCCCAACCCTCTCCCGGGGGGAGAGGGGGCTCGGAGTGGCCTGCGCTCTGTTCTTGGCCACCGCCGTCAGCGCCGCCAACCTGCTCCCCAACGGCTCCTTCGAGTCCACCGAGCCCCCGCCCCCGAACAAAGAGCGCGCGCAGTCCGGCGAGCCGCCGCCCGCCGAGAGCTGGCCGCCGCGCACGTGGAATGTCTGGTGCGACTGGAACGCGAGCTGGTCCTGCCCGGACGACCCGGCAACGGCCCACTCCGGCCGCCGGTGCCTGAAATACCAGGTGGTGCAGGGCGTCGGCCGCCTGCGCTACGGCCCCATGCCCGTGCCCGACGGCTCGCCCTGGACCGTCCGCCTTTACGCCCGCGGCAAGGGCACCTGGAAGCTCGGCGGCTACGCTGTGGAGCCGGGCCGCTGGACCCCGCTCCCCGCCACCGCCACCTTCACCCTCGAGGACGGTTGGAAGCCGTTCGAGTGGACCGTCACGCCGGGCTGCCGGAGCTGGGCGCTCGAGCTCACCACGCAGGGCGCCGGAGAGTACTGGCTCGACGACGTGGAGGTGAGCTACCCCGGCCTGCCCGACCTGCACCTCCCGCCCGACCAGCCGGCCGGCCGCGACGAGCACACGCTCCTCTACCTGCCCTTCGAGGAGGCGCTCAACGAAGACGCCTTCTTCATCAAGGGCCGCTGTGAGCTGGCGTCCGGCGGGCGGTTCGGCAAGTGCCTGCGGCTCGGCGCCGAAGGCTACGTGGCCTGCTCGGCTACCGAGGGCTTGGACCCGCGGCAGGGCACCATCGAGCTGTGGGTCAAGCTGCTCTCACCGGGCAACGACGGGGTCTTCCACGGCTTTGTGATGATCCCCGGACCCGAGGGCATGGCGCTCTGCAAAGACCAGTACTCGCACATCAGCTTTGGCTTTTCGAGCGGCTGGGGCACGCTCAGCCGGATCTGGGCGGACGGCTACGCGCACTGGTGGCAGCCCGGCGTGTGGCGTCACATCGCGGCGTGCTGGGACAAGGACTCGATGGAGCTGTTCGTGGACGGCAAGCTGATCGCCTGGGGCCACCCGCGGGCACTGTCGCGGATGCTCGGCCCGGAGCTGGGCATCGGCGGGCCCGACCTGGAGATCGATGACCTGCGGGTCTCGGACGTGGTGCGGTACCACGTGCCGGTCGCCGCAGAGTGATGAACGATGAGTGATGAGTCCCGGATCCAGACTCCGCTCCGGGACTCATCACTCATCACTCATCACTCTGACGGAACGGGAGCTGACCAATGGAATTCGTGAATCTCGGCCGCTCCGGCGTCCGCGTCTCCCGGCTGTGCCTGGGGACCATGATGTTCGGCGACCCGACCGATGAAGCGACCTCACTGCGGATGGTCGACCTGGCCCTGGAGGCGGGGATCAACTTTTTCGACACCGCCGACATCTACGCCAAGGGCGAGTCGGAGCGGATCGTCGGGAAAGCGCTCGCCGGGCGGCGGGAGCAGATCGTGCTGGCCACCAAGGGCACCATCGCCACCGGGCCCGGGCCGAACGACACCGGCAGCTCGCGCAAACACCTCCGCGCCGCGCTCGAGGCCAGCCTCCGCCGCCTCGACACGGACTACATCGACCTCTACTACATCCACCAGAAGGACCCGGGCACACCGCTCGAGGAGTGGCTCTCGTTCCTCGACTCAGCGGTGCGGCAGGGCAAAATCCTCTACCTTGGCGTGAGCAACTACTGGGGCTGGCAGATCGCCCGCCTGATGGGGCTCGCGGCGCTGCACGGCTGGCAGCCGCTGACGTGTGTACAGCCGGTGTACAGCCTGGTCAACCGCGACTGTGAGGCGGAGGTCCTGCCCTGCGCCCGTGAGCACGGGCTGGGTGTGGTGTCCTACAGCCCCATCGCGCGCGGGGTGCTGACGGGCAAGTACGCCGCGGGCCAGGCGGCGCCCGAGGGCAGCCGGGCGGCGCGCGGCAACGTGCGCCTGCAGCAGACCGAGTACAAGGCGGAGAACTTCGCGGTGGCCGACGCGCTGCGTCCGGAGGCGGACGCGCTGGGCTGCACGCTGGCGCAGCTCGCGGTGGCCTGGGTCCTGGCCAACCCGAACGTGACGGCGCCGATCCTCGGCCCGCGCACGCCCGAGCAGTTGGAGGACAACCTGGGCGCGCTGGAGGTGACAATCCCGGCGGACGTGGAGCAGCGGATCGATGCGCTGGTGCCGCCGGGGACGCATCCGGGGCGCGGGTATGCGGATCCGGTGTACCCGGTGACGGGGCGGACGCTTTGATGCTGCCATCCAGAGGCGTTGACTTTCGCATCTACCGTGGCTACACTGTCAACGGGGCAGGTGACGGCCATGCTGGGCGCAAGATTGAGGGCGGCACGGCTGCGCCTGGGGCTGACCCAGGAGGAGCTGGCGGCACGGGTCGGGGGACTCACCAAGGCGGCCGTCTCCAACTACGAGTGCGGCAAGCGCATGCCGGAGGCCGGTCTGTTGCGCCGGCTGGCCCGCGAGTTGGGCGTGAGGCCGGCCTCGGAGCTTCTGCGCGAGCCGGTGGTGACCGTGGAGTGGCTGGCCTACCGCAGCACCGTTCTGGGGGCCAAGACGCTTTCGGCTTTGGAGGCGGAGTTGGCCGATCGCGTCGATGCCTGTCTCAGAGTCCACCAACTCGTGTCGGGTGGCCCGGAGCCTTGGTGTGCCATTCCGCCGCGCGAAGTGAGCTCGGCCGACGAGGCCGAGGTGGCTGCGGGCGAACTGCGGGCGGCTTGGGGGCTGGGCATAGAGCCGGTCCACGGGTTGGTGCCGCTGGTCGAGAGGCGAGGCACTGTGGTGATCGAGTTCGGCGGCCCGCCGGGTTTCGATGGTCTCTCCGGATGGACGAGCGCGGGCACGCCGGTGGTGGTGCTGGAGCAGGCGAGCCCGCCCGAGCGGCGGCGGCTGAGCCTGGCGCATGAACTGGGTCACCTCCTGGCACCGACGGCGCCGGGCTTGGCCGGCAAGGCTGCTGAGCGGCTGGCGTTCCGCTTCGGCGCCTCGCTGATCGTGCCGGCGGCAGCCGCGCGGCGTGAGCTGGGCACGCGGCGCACGCGGCTGAGCCTGGACGAACTCGTGCCGCTCAAGCGGCTCTACGGGCTTAGCGTGGCGGGTTGGGTCCGGCGAGCTTGGGACGTCGGGATCATCGGTGATCGCGCCTACAGGAGCGCGAACATCGAACTGCGAAGCACCGGGCTGCACCGTTCCGAGGCCCAGGTCTATCCTTACGAGGGACTCGAGCACCCGGAGGGTTTCCGGCACTTGGTGGCTCGTGCCCTGGCTGAGGGCCTGGTGTCTGACGCGTGGGCAGCCCGGCATCTGCCGGAACTGGGCATCGCGCCGGTCGACCGCCCGCTGCCCCCGGCCACCGCCGCCGCCGGCGCGCGGCTGCGGGCGCTGCTCCGCTTGCCCAGGGCCGAGCGGCAGGCGCAACTTGCCGAAGCCGCGGCGTTCGCTGCCAAGCTGTACGCCGGGAACCCGGACATGCTAGCCTTCGCCAGTCTGGATGGCGAGCCGTTCGATGGCGATGACGAGGAACCCGAATGACCCGCATCGCGGCGAGGTGTGGGTGGCGGATCTCGAACCCACAGTGGGTGACGAGATCCGCAAGCAACGTCGCGTTGTAGTGGTCGGTTCGGACGTGGCGGGCGTCCTGCGCCTCCGCATCGTGGTGCACCTGACGGCGTGGCGTGACGACTTCTCGTTGCTGGCGTGGATGGTTCCCCTCATTCCCCGTGGAACGACCATCACAAAGCCGGTGGCTGCCGACTGCTACCAGATCCGTTCTATCTCGATCGACAGGTTCACGGAGCGCATGGGCTGTCTGGCGGAGGCCGAGATGGACGCGATCACTGACGCCATCGCGTTCTGCCTCGACATCGAGATGACCAATGAATGAGCCGCAACTCAGCCCTCGCTCTTGGCCCACCCCTTCGCCCTCTGCACCGCCTCGGTCCATCGCCCCCGCAGCTCCGCCACGCGCCCCGGCCCCATCCGTGGCTCAAACACCCGCTCCACCTGCCGCTGCGTCGCCAGGCTCGCGACGCTCTCCCAGAACCCCACCGCCAGGCCCGCCAGGTACGCCGCGCCGAGCGCCGTGGTCTCCGTCACCGCCGGCCGCACCACCGGCACGCCCAGCAGATCCGCCTGGAACTGCATCAGCGGCTCGCTCCGCGTCGCCCCACCGTCCACGCGCAGCTCGCCGAGGCGCTCGCCGGTGTCCGCCGCCACCGCATCCAGCAGGTCGGCCACCTGGTAGGCGATCCCTTCCAGCGCCGCGCGCGCCAGGTGCGCCGCCGTGGTGTCGCGCGTGATGCCCAGCACCGCGCCGCGCGCATACGGGTCCCAGTGCGGCGCGCCGAGCCCCGCGAACGCCGGCACCAGGACTACCCCGCCGCTGTCCGGCACGCTCTCCGCCAGCTCGTCCACCTCGGCCGCCGACTTGACCAGGCCGAGCCCGTCGCGCAGCCACTGCACCACCGCGCCGCCGATGAACACGCTCCCCTCCAGCGCGTACTCCCGCCGCCCGCCCAGCTCCCACGCCACCGTGGTCAGCAGCCGCTGGCCCGACGCCACCGCCTCGCCGCCCGTATGCTGGAGCAGGAAGCAGCCGGTGCCGTAGGTGCACTTGGCCAGCCCTGGCCGCACGCACATCTGCCCGAACAGCGCCGCTTGCTGATCGCCCGCCATCCCCGCCACCGGGACGCCTTCCAGACCCAGGCTGGTGCTCACTTCGGCGTACACCTCGCTGGACGAGCGCACCTCCGGCAGTACCGCGACGGGGATGCCCAGCAGTGCCAGGAGCTCCGGGTCCCAGGCGCCGGTGTGAAGGTTGTAGAGCAGTGTGCGCGAGGCGTTGCTCGGGTCGGTGGCGTGGATCCGGCCGCTGGTAAGCTGCCACAGGAGCCAGGTGTCCACGGTGCCGAAGGCCAGCTCGCCCTCCTCGGCGCGCGCGCGCGCGCCGGGCACCTGGTCGAGGATCCAGGCCAGCTTGGTGCCGGAGAAGTAGGCGTCGAGGAGCAGCCCGGTGCGCTCCTGCACGAGCGGCTCGGCGCCCGCGGCGCGGAGCTCGTCGCACTGGCCGGCGGTGCGGCGGTCCTGCCAGACGATAGCCGGGTGGATCGGCTCACCGGTGGCGCGGTCCCAGACGATGGTGGTCTCGCGCTGGTTGGTGATGCCCACGGTGGCCAGGTCGCGCGGGCGCAGCCCGGCCCGGCCGAGCGCCTCGACGGCGACCCCGATCTGCGACGACCAGATCTCGTTCGGGTCGTGCTCCACGCAACCGGGCTGCGGGTAGAACTGCCGGATCTCGCGCTGGGCGACGGCGCAGATGGCGCCGTCGCGATCGAAGACGATGGCCCGCACGCTGGTGGTGCCGGCGTCGAGGGCGAGGAGGTGGGAGGGGGAGCTCATGGCCGGGGTTACGCCGGCAGGCCGCGCGGCCCTCCCTCGGGCCCCCTCTCCTTGCCAAGGAGAGGGCTGGGGTGAGGTCCTGTCCAAGCAAGTTGCCACGGGACCTCCCCCTGCCCCCTCCTTGGCAAGGAGGGGGTCTGCAGAGGTGGGCCTGCAGCCGGCCCTTGCCGTCGCAGGCTTCTCTCGTTATCCTTGCCCCGCGATCGCAAGGCGCAACGCATGGCACCCGACCTCCATCCCACCTGGTCCGTCCTGACCCACTACGACCAGAGCCACCTGACCCGCATCGCGCTCCCCCTGGGCGGGATCGGGACCGGCACGGTGGCCCTCGGCGGAAGGGGCGACCTGCGCGACTGGGAGGTCGTCAACCGCCCGGCCAAGGGCTTCCGGCCGCGCGACGCCTTCTTCGCCCTCTACGCCAAGCCCGCCGGCGGTGAGGCCGTCTGCCGCGCGCTCGAGGGCGCGCTGGAGCCGCCGTTCGAGGGCGCCTTCGGCTCGCCCGAGGCCAATCACGGGTTGCCACGCTTCCGGCACTGCGCGTTCCACGCCGCCTACCCGCTGGCGCAGGTGCTCCTCGACGATCCCGACGTGCCGCTCTGGGTCCGGCTGGAAGCCTTCAACCCGCTCGTGCCCGCCGACGCCGAGACCAGCGGGATTCCCGTGGCGGTCCTCCGCTTCCAGCTCATCAACTCCACCGACCGGGCGGTCTCGGCGGCGGTGTGCGGCAACCTGGCCAACTTCATCGGCACCGACGGCTCCGGCGGCGCCTGCTCGCGCAATGTCAACGAGCGCCGTGACGGCGATCGCGTGCGGGGGGTCCTCTTGCGGTCCGACGGCGTGGATCCCGCGGCGGAACAGTGGGGCACCCTCGCGCTGACCACCACCGCCCGGACCGGTCTCTCGCACCGCCTCGCCTGGGCCCAGCTCTCGTGGGGCGACACGCTGCTCGACTACTGGGACGACTTCAGCTCGGACGGCGCGCTCGACGACCGCGTGCCCGGCGGGCGCGACGATCCCACGGCTTCGCTCGCCGTCCGCCTGCGCGTGCCTGAGCAGAGCGCCCGCACCGTCACCTTCCTGCTCACCTGGCACTTCCCCAACCGGCAGACCTGGACTCCCGAGGGCAACGCCGCCGACACCATCGGCAACCACTACACCACCCGCTACGCCGACGCCTGGGACGTGGCCGAGCGCGTGGCCTCCGAGCTGCCACGACTGGAGGAGGAGACCGCCGGCTTCGTCCGCGCCGTGTGCGAGGCCGACCTGCCGCCGGTGGTCAAGGAGGCGGCGCTCGACAACCTCAGCACGCTGCGCAGCCAGACCTGCTTCCGCACGCCGGACGGCCGGTTCTACGGCTGGGAGGGCTGCGGCGACCGGCAGGGCTGCTGCCCCGGCAGTTGCACCCACGTGTGGAACTACGAGCAGGCTGCTGCGTTCCTCTTCGGCGAGCTGGCGTGCGCCATGCGCGAGGTGGAGTTCGGCCACAGCTTGGACGACCGCGGGATGATGAGCTTCCGCGTCGGCCTGCCGCTGGAGCGCGCGCGGAAAAACGTGGTCGCCGCGGCCGACGGGCAGATGGGCTGCCTGATCAAGCTCTACCGGGACTGGCAGCTCAGCGGCGACGAGGCCATGCTCCGCGCGCTCTGGCCCGGCGCACGGAAGGCGCTCGAGTTCTGTTGGATCGAGGGCGGCTGGGACGCCGACCAGGACGGCGTGATGGAGGGCTGCCAGCACAACACGATGGACGTGGAGTACTACGGCCCGAATCCACAGATGGCCGCGTGGTACCTCGGTGCGCTGCGAGCCGGCGAGGAGATGGCGCGGCACCTCGGCGACGACGGCTTCGCCGCGCGCTGCCGCGAGCTGTTCGAGCGCGGCCGGGCCTGGGTCGACCAGCACCTGTTCAACGGGGAGTACTACGAGCATGAGATCCGTCCGCCGGGCGAGGGCGCGGCCATCGCCGCGGGCCTGAAGCTGGGCATGGGCGCCGGCACGCTGACCGAGCCGGACCTGCAGCTCGGCGCGGGGTGCCTGGTGGACCAGCTCGTGGGCCAGTTCCTGGCGGAGGTGGCGGGACTGGGCTACCTGCTCGACCCCGACCACGTGCGCACCACGCTGCGGAGCATCGTTAAGTACAACCGGCGAGAAGGCTTCTTCGGGCACTTTAACCACATGCGCAGCTTCGTCCTCAGCGACGAGGCCGGCCTGCTGATGGCCAGCTACCCGCGCGGCCGGCGCCCGACGAGGCCGTTCCCCTACTACACCGAGGTGATGACCGGCTTCGAGTACGCGGCGGCCGTGCACCTGCTCTACGAGGGAGAGGTGGGGGCGGGGCTGCGGAGCATCGCGGACATTCGGGCGAGGTACGACGGCCGGCGGCGCAACCCCTTCGACGAGGCCGAGTGCGGGCATCACTACGCTCGGGCGATGGCGAGCTGGGCGGCGCTTCTGGCGCTCACCGGGTTCCGCTACTCGGGGGTGGAGCAGCGGCTGGAGCTGGCGGCGGTGAAGGCGAGCACACGGATCTTCTGGAGCAACGGCTGGGCCTGGGGCACGGGCCGTCTGAAGCCGACAAGGCAAGGGATGAAGGTGGAGCTGCTGGTGCTCGGCGGGGTCTTGAAGCTGCGGACGGTGGTTGTGACGGGGCTGGGTGAGGCGCGCCTGGACCGGCCGCGGCGGGTGGGGAAGGGGAAGCTGGTGACGGTGGAGGTGCGGCGCGGGTAGGGTTCAGGCGGCTCCCCAGGCGGCCAGCACCTGGCGCAGAGTCCGCCGCGCCCAGAGCCATTCCACTCGAACCCAGAGGCCGGCGATCTCGCGGCTGTGGTAGACCCCGTCGGCGTCGGGCGCCACCTCGCGATACCGACCACTCTCGTCGAGCTGGTAGAAGTCGGCCAGCAGCCGCACCGGGTCGAGGACCCAGTACTCGCGGACACCGGCCAGGGCGTACTCGTCGAACTTGTCGGCGCGGTCACGCTCGAAGCTCTCGGGGCTGACGATCTCCACGGCGAGGTCCGGAACACCGTCCAGGAAGTTCAGGAGCACGCGCTCCGCGTGCGACGCGCTGACGAACATCAGGTCCGGCAGTCGGCCAGACGGGCGCACGTCGTTCTTCATCAGATACTCGGCGTAGAACACCTCGCCGAGAGCGTGTTCCTCGACGAACTCGGACAGCACCCGAAGCAGCCACGCTCCCAGCCGTTGGTGCAGATTCGACACCGGGCTCATGACGACCACCCTTCCGTCGACCCATTCGGCGCGCACGTCCTCGTCATGCGCGGCCCAAGCCAGGAACTCGTCAAAGGTCATCGGCCCGAGCGGTGCTTCCGTCGCACCCACGACCTGAGCGGTAGCCTCCTCGGCTGCCATGCTGGTCTCCACCATTGCCTTGTCGATCCGGCATCCCCATTGTGCCCTTTGGCGCCAAGTTACGCAAGACCGGGAGGCGAGCCCCGTTCCGTGGCGAACCACCCACTGAGCCCGGGACCCGCCCATGCCATCGTCCGACCATCCCGTCACCCGCCGCACCCTCCTCCGCTGGGGCGCCGTCGCCGGCGCCGCCGCGCTCGCCCGTCCCAGACGCGCCGTCGCCGCCAGCGACAAGCTCACCGTCGCCCACATTGGCTGCGGCGGCATGGGCGGCGCGCACCTGAGCTGGTTTGCCGGCATGAGCGACACCCGCATCGCCGCCGTCTGCGACGTCGACCAGACCCGCCTCGCCTCCGCCGTGGAGCGCATCCAGCAGTGGCGGCCGAACGACGGCGTCGAGGGCTACGCCGACTTCCGCCAGATCCTCGACCGGCCCGACATCGACGTGATCACCACCGCCACGCCCGACCACTGGCACGCTCTGATCGCCATGCTCTCGTTCCAGGCGGGCAAGGACGTGTACGGCGAGAAGCCGCTTTCCTACTGCTATCGCGAGGGCCGGCAGATGGTCGATCTGGCCCGCCGCTACGGCCGTGTGTTCCAGCTCGGCACGCAGATCCACGCCGACGACAACTACCACCGCGTGGTGGAGCTGGTGCGCTCGGGCGCGCTCGGCCGGATCCACACCGTGCACCTCTGGAAGGACGGCGGCACGCCCGGGCTGGGCTACCCCGCCGACCGCGAGCCGCCGGCCACGCTCGACTGGGACATGTGGCTCGGCCCCGCGCCCTGGCGGCCCTACAACCCCGCCATCGCGCCCTACGGCTTCCGCTACTTTTGGGACTACTACACCGGCATCTACGGCGACTTCTGGTGCCACATCGCCGACATCGTCTGGTGGGCGCTCCAGCCCGGGCCGGTGAGGACGGTCGAGGCGGTCGGCGACACGCCCACCGACGGCATCGGTGAGACGGCGCGCAACCTGAGCGTCACCTACGAGCTGGCGGACGGGCTGACGATCCACTGGCTGAGCGGCATCCCCGATCTGCCGGGCGCCGCCGGCCGGGGCATCGGGGCGCGGTTCGAGGGCGAGCACGGCGCACTGGTCTGCGACTACGGCTCGCGGCAGATCTTCCTCAACGGCAAGACCCTCGACGATCTGCCCGACGTGCCGCGCAGTCTGGAGCGCTCGCCCGGCCACCAGCGGAACTTCCTCGACTGTGTGAAGTCGCGCGAGCAGCCGGAGAGCAACGTGGAGTACGTCTTCGCCATGACCACGCCGCTCTACCTGGGCACCATCGCCTTCCGACTCGGCCGCAAGCTGACCTGGGACGCGGCGGCGCGTAAGCTCACCGTTGCCGGGACGATGTTCTTCGACGGCAACATCGACTTCTCGTCGGCCGGGACGATCGAGTACGACGGCAGCGCCGCCATCTACCTGAGCGGCTGGTTCCACATGCGCCA
>JACPDV010000527.1 GCA_016183835.1 Armatimonadota bacterium | reverse complement strand
GGAGCACGTCGTTGAGCTCGGCGGTGGGGATCCGGAAGGCGTGGTGTTCGGCCACCAGGTTGGTCTCGGCGAGCACCTTGGCCACGCCGTCGCGGTGGATGGCCGCGGTGAAGATCACCGGCGCGTAGGCGCAGAAGGGCACTATGTCGCGCAGCGCCTTGGCATACTCACGCGTGGCGGTGCGGCGCGTGGCCCGGTAGACGCGCCGGTCGATCTCCTCGCCGATCTCGATCCCGCTCTTTTCGCGGTCGTCCAGGTAGGTCAGAAACAGGTCCCACTTGTTGACCGCCAGGATCAGCCCGCGCCCGGCCTCGTGGGCGATGCCGGCGATGCGCTTGTCCTGGTCGGTGAAGCCGTCGCGCGCGTCGAGCACCAAGACCGCCACATGGGACCGCTCGATGGCGTCCATGGCGCGCAGCACGCAGTAGTATTCGAGCGCTTCGGTGACCTTCGCCTTGCGCCGGATGCCGGCGGTGTCCACCAGCACGTACGGCTGCCCGTCGCGCTCGAAGGCGGTGTCCACGGCGTCGCGGGTGGTGCCCGGCCGGTCCGCCACCACCAGCCGCTCCTCGCCCAGGATGGCGTTGATCAGCGACGACTTGCCCACGTTGGGCCGGCCCACCACCGCCACGCGGACAGCTTCGTCGTCGGGCTCGTCCTCCTCGGGCGTGTCGGGGAGCAGCTCGTGGAGCCGTTCGAGCAGGTCGCCCACCTGGGTGCCGTGGAGCGCGGAGATGGGCAGGGCCTCGCCGAGCCGCAGGTCCCAGATTGCGTCGAGCTGCCCGAGCTTGAGGCTCTCGAGCTTGTTGGCCACCAGGATCACGGGCTTGCCCGACTTTCTGAGTCCGTCGGCGACCTCGTGGTCCACGCTGCTGACGCCCTCCTGCCCGTCGAGGACGAAGACGATCACGTCGGCCTCGTCGATGGCGATCCGGGTCTGCATCTGCGCGGCGGCGGAGATGTCGTCGCCGAAGGCGGCGTCGAGCCCGCCGGTGTCGACCACGCGGAACTCGCGGCCGAAGGCCTCGCCCTGGCCGTAGAGCCGGTCGCGGGTGACGCCCGGGGTGTCGTCGACCACGGCGCGGCGGGACCCGATCAGGCGGTTGAACAGGGTGGATTTGCCGACGTTGGGCCGCCCGATGACAGCGACCACGGGGAGGCGGTGCATGGCGGGTGAACTGTAACACGCGGTGCAGGGAGCGTCAACGGCCGGACCCGTCGGGTCCGAGTCCGTCCTCCGGGACTCCTCGCCAGGACACCCAGCCAGCCGTCATTGCGCGGAGCGAAGCGACGAAGCAATCTCGTGCACCCGGCGCCTGGTTACGGATTGGAGCGGCCACAAGGTGTCTGGGAGACGAGAATGCTTCGTCGGCGGACCTCCTCGCAATGACGGCTGTCGGGGGTCCCCGAACTGAAGGCGCACCCCCCCGTCGCCGCGCCGTAACCAGCCGGTCACCAAGCCCTAAAGCCCGGCGAACCCGCCCGGGGTATCGAACGTTACGGCAACCAGCGGCACGCGCCCTTGGCACGGCATTTGCAGGGTACGCCAGTGGCCGCACGTCAGGCCCGGGTTGAAAAGGGAACCGATGGCGTCAAGCAATGGGGTTCACCCGCACCACAACGGGGACGCCGCCGCCGGCCGCCGGCCGCGGCGCGCCCGCACGCGCCGGCTGACCGAGGCCTGGCAGTCTCATCCAGCGCGCCGCGAGCGGTGATCCGCTGGCGCGGCACGCGCTGATCGAGGGCAACCTGGGCCTCGTCGTCTCGATGGCCCGGCGGTTCGCGGCCTGCGGGGTCCCGCTCGACGACTTGGTGCAGGAGGGCAGCGTCGGCCTGATCCACGCCGTGGACCGCTTCGACGCGGGCCGGGGCGTGCCGTTCGGCTACTACGCGGCGCTGTGGATCCGGCACGCCCTGCGCCGCGCCGTCGCCGGCCCGGGGCCGGCGGGCGACGCGGAGGCCGAGCCGCCGGACCTCGTCCCCGACGCCGACCTGCTCGACTCCCTGGCCGACCCGCGCGCCCACGCGCCGGAGGCGGGCGCCCTCGAAGCCGCCGGCGACAGCAGCGTGCGCCGGCTCCTGAGCGGGCTGGACGAGCGCGAGAGCCAGGTCCTGATCCGCCGCCTGGGCCTCTTCGGCGAGCGCGAGCACACCCTGGCCGAGATCGGCGCCGCCCTCGGCCTCAGCCGGCAGCGCGTGCAGCAGCTCGAGCAGCGCGCCCTCGCCCGGCTCCGCCCCGGAGCCCGCCCTTAGTGCCGGACCACAGTGGTTCTGAAGGCCACGGGATACCCCGCCACCGTCATTGCGAGGAGGTCCGCCGACGAAGCAATCTCGTGCGAGAAAGCGCTTCGTAGGCGAGGCAGGGCCGCTTGGTGAACGAGATTGCTTCGTCGCTTCGCTCCTCGCAATGACGGGCCTGGGCGGTCCAACGTGGGCACGGGAATCAGTGCGGTGAAGCACGAGGGGCGCCCGCCCCGCGTTCACGCCGACGCCATTCTCGCTTTGCTCTTGACAGGGCTTGCCCGTCCGGCTATAGCTATTCTTAGCTATGCCCGGGCAGGGGCCGGGGCAACGGGGCGCGGCTGGGAACCAGCGCGCCAGGGGTGTGGCCACAGGCCACGTTGCTTTGCCAGAGGGTGTCCTCGCTCTAGGAGGTAGGCAGTAGGGGCCAAGCGCACCGCGGGGGCGGCCGTCGCCGGCAGCGGTGCTTGGAGACTAGGGGCTTCCACCACGGCAGGCTGCTGACCTTGCGTTTCGTCACACAGCAGCTTTGACGGGTAAGTGCGCCCTGCCGGTTTCGGCGCCAAAACGACCGGGGAACGGGGACTGGGGTACTGTCGGATGGGGCTGACCCGGACCGACAATCAGGGGCACGCAGGGGCGCGGCGGCCGCGGCGGCGGCTGGCGTCCGTTGGCCTGCCCGGTCTGGTCGTCCTTGTTGCCTTGGCCGTCGCCGCGCCGGGCCGCGCCCTGGCCTGGGGCATTCCGGTCCTCTCGCGAGTCACCCACCACGCGGATGCCTGGTTCCGCGACGCCTGCCTCGACCTCTTCGACCTCGAAGACCTCAACGGCCGAGTGGAGCCCGACCCCGACGTGGATCCCGGCGACGCGCGCCTGGACGACGCGGCCGGGCAGTCCTCCACCGGACAGCTCAAACGCAGCTCGCCGCTCTCGAAGCGGCTCAAGCTGAAGCGCAGGATTGCCAAGGAGTCCGCAAGGACCCCGGGCAAGCAGCACACACTGTCGGGACCGCCCGACGGGTTGGGGGCCTCTGGGAGGAGCCACAGCATCGCGGCACGCCCGCGGATCCACAGTGGTGAACACGCCACGCGTGGTCCGCCGCAGGTCGCGATGCTCCCCGGCCCGCTGCCCCAGGCGTTTCATGGGGGCGTCAGCGCGGCTGTACGGAGCGACTGCCCTCTGGACGGCAGCATGACCGAGGGAAGGGTGCACCGGCACCCGGGCGTCAGGATCGAAGGCCAGCCGGGCCTGACTACGACGTACCCCTCGGCCGTAGCGTTTTTGGGACTGCCCGCCCGCTCAACACGAAGCGACACTCGTCATTGCGAGGAGGTCGGCCGACGAAGCAATCTCGTCCGCCGGCCAGCCAGCCGCAACGACACGATCCGTCATTGCGGGGAGGTCGGCCGACGAAGCAATCTCGTCCGCCGGCCAGCCATCCCCTGCGATGCCGGCGACCATCCTCCGGACTCCCTCCCCTGCGCAGCGGGGGAGGGCTGGGGTGGGGGTTC
>JACPDV010000058.1 GCA_016183835.1 Armatimonadota bacterium | reverse complement strand
CGGAGCAGGGCTGAGAGAGGAGACGTCCAACCCCACGGCAGGAGCTGTCCATGCCCTCCGCGCCGTTCCGCCATCGCGCCTGCTACGTCAACTTCGGCGAGCACCTCCAGAACCACTGGAACGTCAACCTGCTCTGGCCTGGCGCGCCGAACGAGTGGTCGCCGGACGACTGGCGGCGGTTCCTCACCTTCGTCAAGGCCTGCGGCTACTCCACCTTCGAGTACTGGCTCGTGCCCACCCTCTACGATCGCCCGGCGCTCGAAGGCGGCGCGATCCAACGCGCCTTCGCCGCCACCATGCGGCAGGTCAACCGCATCGCTCACGACCTGGGACTCACCGTGGAGTGCCTGGCGGTGCCCAACACCATCGGCCCCGACTGGTACTCGGCCTGCCCCCACCTGCCCGATGACAAGCAGCTCATCCGCGGCCTGTGGCGCCATTGGGTCGAGCAGCTCGAAGGCACCGACCTGTTCGGCATCTTCCCCGGCGACCCGGGCGGCTGCAACCGGAACGGGTGTGACCACGAGACCTACATTGACCTGGCGCTGGAGCTGACGGAGCTGACGCGCTCCATCCAGCCGACGGCGCGGATCGACCTCGGCACCTGGGGCACGCCGTTCACCGGGTGGGGCGACGATGCGCGCCGCATCCCCGGCTGGGATGGCTCGTGGGACATGCTCGTGGACCCGCAGTACGCCCGGCCCGGCGACTTCGCACACATCTGGAACGGCACCCCGGAGCGGGCCAAGGCCGCCATGGACTATCTCATCGGCCGGCTGCCGGACTTCCCGAACGACACGCTGGTCTCGATCAACCTGGGCTTCAGCCCCGACGGCCACGCCACGCAAGGCGGCGACGCGCGAGGCTATGCGCGGGCGGTGTCGGAAATCCGGACGGCGATCACCTGGGACTACTCGGCCAGTGAGGGCGAGCTGGTCTGCTACCCGCATTGGCGCCTGCCACGGCTGTCGGCAAGGCGGCGCGAAGAGCGGACTGTCGGATATTCCGGCGGAATCAGCTACACCATGACCCCGAAGCTGAACCTGCTGACGCTCTGGTGCTCGGGGCAGATGTACCTGAACCCGGACGCCGACCCGGACCGCCTGTCACGGGAGTTCTGCACACGCGTCTTCGGGGCGGAGCACGCGGGGCTCGGCGAGCTGTTCGAGGCGTTCGAGGTGGTGGCGGGCTGGGGTCACTACCCGCGGCGGCAGTGGTCAAAGGGCGTCCTGCGTTCCGTCTACGCCGAGATCGTCGAGCGGCTGGAGGCGGCGGATGTGAGCGGCTGCGACCTGCCGCTGTTCCCCGAGCCGGAGGAGCACCGGCAGGACCTGCTCTGGTTCGCGCGACGGTTCTTGGGGATGGCGGGCGAGGCGCCGGACCGCGGGCGGATCCGCGACGACTACTGGCGGAAGGCGCTGGCCATCTACGACCACATCCCGATGTCGGCGGACGAGCGGGCGGAGGCGTCGGCGGAGCGGTTCTCAGCCATCCTCCGGTAGCGAGCCGCCCGGCGGGAAGGCGAGGCGTGCGATGTCGCGGACGGTGGCGGCGGGCTGCGTGGTGGTCTTGCTGGCGGTCACCGCGCACGCGGCGGCGGGCGCGCCGCTGCGGCAGTGGCTGGTCTGCGGCGCGGTGCCGGGGCAGGCGGGGATCGCCTCGCTCGGCGTGGACGCCGAGGCCCACCTGCGTCCCTCCGCCGCCGACACGGCCACGGTGAGTTCGATGGACCAGGCGTTCCACTGCGTCTGGCGGCCGCTCGCCTCTCCCACCGACCGTGTGGATCTCGAGAGCGAGGCCGCCTTCGGCGGCCACTTCGACTTCGGTTGGCCGCGTGGCTGCGCCTACGCGTCCGTCTACCTGGCGACGCCGGCGCCGCGCGGCGTGCGGCTTCGCCTGAGCACCGTCCACCGCGCCCTGGCCTGGCTCGACCGCGAGCCCGTCGTCGACGGCCGAACCATGACGCTCGGGCCGCAGCCGCGCCGGCTGCTGGTCAAGGTGATCGCGCCGCGGGTGGACGATCCCTCGTTCGGCAAGGGCTGGTGGTTCGAGGCAGGGGTCACCACCCCCGACGGCGGCGAGGTGGACGGCTTGCAGGTTCTGCTCGACGACCCGGAGCGCGCCCGCGACGAGGTGTCACCGCAGCCCGGCGCCACGCTGGGCCAGCTCACCGACATGGCGGTGCTCCCGGCGCGCCCGCGCTGCACCTTCCTGCCCACCGAAGACGTGTCGCTGCAGCTCCGCCTGTCGCTTGTCGCGCCCGACGAGCGGCAGAAGCGCTTCGGCGTCAACCACTCCGCCTTCGATACGGCGGACAACGAAGCCGTGCTCGACTGGGAGGCCCTCGACGACGAGAGCCGGGCCGTCGGCGCGGCGGGCGTGCAGGTGCGGTATTCGCTCGGCCGGCCCGCAGCGGTCGACGTACGTCTCGGCCGCCTGCCGGTCGGCTTCTACACCGTCTGGCCGGTGCTCCGCACGCCGGCCGGGAAGACCGTGCGGCATCTCGAGCCGGTGGGGATCGCGGTCGTGCGCGGCCCCGCGCGGGGCGGAGAGTACCCGCGCAAGCTCGCCAGCGCCTTCTACTGGCTGGCGAGCCTCGACTTCCGGGAGTACGTCCCGTGGCTGGCGCGCGTGGGTCTGAACCGCAACCTGGGCGCGTGCGACTCGTGGTGGACCGAGGGCTACCAGGCCGACACCGGCAAGTACCGGCCCGAGTTCGATGCGCTGCTCGCCCTCGCCCGCGCGGAGCAGGTGGACATCGTCGGCTACCTCGACGCCGGGTTCCCCGCCGAGATGAACCCGAAGCTCAAACTGTCGCCCAAGCAGATGTTCATCTGGTTCTGGACGCCCCTGCCCGAGTGGGACAGCGCCGAGTATGAGCGGCTGGTGCGGCAGTACGTGTTCAACACCGTCTCGCGGTACAAAGACCGCATCCATGCCTGGAAGTCCTACAACGAGCTGGACCTGACGCCGCTCAAGCCGGAGGTCTATACCCGGGCGGCGACGCTCATGCGAGAGGAGATCCGCCGCGCCGATCCGCAGGCGACATTCGTCGGCGCCTCCTTCTGCCGCGAGGCGAGCGGGCTGTTCGAGAAGCTGGTCGAGTCGGGAGCCGTCGCCTGCCACGACGTCGTCGACGTGCACACCTACCCGCTGGCCGGCCCGCCGTTCAGCGCCGACCTCGATGGGTGGGGGGCGGGCGGCGTAGACGCCTACACCGCGGTGCTCGAGCGGCACGGGCTGAGCAAGCCGTTCTGGTGGGGCGAGATCGGAGCACGGCGGTCGTACCCGGTGTTCGCCGCGCATGCCGATGACTTCTCCCTCGCGCGGCCCGACGGCACCGCCACGCCGGCGATCTGCGCGATGAACGCCGCCGCGCATCTCCTCGATGGGAAGCGGTTCGCGGGCACCCTGGCGCTGCCCGGCCTGCAAGCGGGCAGGTTCCAGGGCGGGGGCGAGGAGGTGGTGGTGCTGTGGGGCTCCGGCGCTGCCAGGCTCCGCGTGACCGGCCGGGCGGAGCAGTTCGACGCGCTGGGGCGGGGCCGTCCGCTCGCGGCGCAGGGCGGGGTGGTGCGCGTCGAGCCGGGCGGGCACGTGACGTTCGTCCGGGCGGAGACGGTGGCTGCGGCCACGGGGTGAGCGGCCCGGGCCGGCAGTTGCCTGGCCGTCAACTTGACAGGCCACCAGCCACTGGGTAGAGTCGGACCGCACCGCGGCGCGCCCGGATCGGCGCCCGCGGCGGGGGACCGGCCATGTCCACGTCAGGGGTCACGCGACGCCGTACACTCGCCGTGTGGAGCAGCCTCTTGGCGCTCTTCGGCACCGCGGTGCTGCTCGCCTGCAGCTCATCGCCCGCCAACTCACAGGGCAACAATGGCGGCAACAACGGCGGGAACAACGGCGGAAACCCCGCGACCGGAGCAGTCGTGGCGCAGACCGATCTGGCCAGGCCGGCCGTCGGCGCCGCCTACAACGACCCGCGCCTCGGCGCCCGCGTGGTGCGGCTCACCGACGCACGAGCCGCCGGGATCGGCGGGATCTTCCCCGACTACTCGAAACGTCAGGCCTGGAACGCCGACGAGAGCCGCCTGCTCCTCCGCACCGGCGACGGCGACGCCCGGCTCTACAACGGCCAGACCTACGCCTTCCTCCAACAGCTCGCGTCGGTTGGCGGCGAAGACGTTCTCTGGCACCCCGCTGACCCCGACCTGCTCTACTTCAACCCCGACAACGCGCTCCACCGCTACCGCGTCTCGGACGGCAACGACACCGTCGTGCACACCTTCGCCAACTACGCCTTCGCCAACACCCGCGGCGAGGGCAACCTGTCGCTCGACGGCCGTTGGTACGCCGTGTGCGGGCAGACCTACGACGAACAGGCGCAGGAGACGCACTTCCAGGACTTGGTGGTCTACGACCTGGTCAACGACGCCGTGACCGCGACGCTCGCCCTGCCGCCGCCTGCCAATCTGCCCGACTTCGACTGGGTCTCCATCTCGCCCCTCGGCGGGTTCGTGGTGGTGGACTACGCGAGCACCGAGACGGCGCGCTTCCGCGGCGTGGAGGTCTACGACCGGGCGCTCAACTTCGTCTGGCAGCGGCCGCTCGGCGCCGGGCACAGCGACCTGGGGCTCGATGCCGCGGGCAACGAAGTGCTGGTGATGGCCGTCTACGACCCCGAGCGCAACGTCAACGACATCAAGTCCTACCGCCTCTCGGACGGGCGGGAGACGACGCTCCTGACGACCTCGGAGCTGTTCGACATGCACTTCTCCTGTCGGGCGTCCGACCGGCGCGGCTGGTGCCTGGTGAGCACGTTCGACTTCCAAGGCCGGCTGACCGACAGTGCGGCTACCTGGCTGCCGTATGAGGACGAGATCTTCGCACTGAACCTGGATGGCAACGGCACGACGCAGCGGCTCTGCCACCATCACAGCCGCCGCTACTCGCCAGCGACGCCGGACTCCGACACGAGCTGCTACTTCTCCGAGCCCCACGCCACGGCGAGCCGGACGGGGACGCGGGTCTTGTTCGGGAGTAACTGGCGGGATCAGATTGCGGATTGCATGAGTGTGGATGCGTACG
>JACPDV010000526.1 GCA_016183835.1 Armatimonadota bacterium | reverse complement strand
CCGGTCCAGCCGACGCGCATGACGGAGAACCAGAGCCAGCCGAGCGCGCCCGGCGGGCGCCAGTCGAAGTCGACCGCGGAGTGGCTGGCCATCCCGCCGAGGACCGCTACGCCGCGGAGCACGTCGAGCGGCAGTGAGCGGCGCGAGCCGGTGCCGGCAGGGGTGGCGCTCATGCCGGCCTCGCCGCCGAGCCGGCCCGCGACGGCACGACCCGATCGCGCAGCCGGAGCATCGGCTGCTCCAGCCCCAGCCCCACCAGGATGCCGGCGCTGATGCTGGCTCCCACGAACGCCGCGCCCATCAGGCACACCACCACCACGTTGTCCGCCGCGGGGAAGACGTGGTGCGCCATCAGCCAGCCGAAGCCGATCCCCACCGGGCGGTGGAACAGGTAGATGGAGTAGGAATGCAGCCCGGTCAGCGCCAGGAGCCGCGTCAGCCGGCCCGGGCGGGCGCCCTCCGGGGCGTACACCGCGAGCAAGACCAGTGCCATCGAGCCGCCGGCCAGTGCGCTGAAGCCCAGCGTCGGGAGGTACCACGAGGCCGACAGCTCGGCAAAGGTGGGCGGGAGGAACCCGATCACCACCGCCGCGCAGAGCCAGGGCCGCCGCCGGGCCGCGAAGGCGGCCAGGCGGTCGGCATGGTGGTGGTGCAGGTAGCCCAGCCACACGCCCCAGGCCAGCTCGTCGAGCCGGACGTGGCTCGCCGCGTACTGGTGGAGCCAGTCGAACTCGGCGTGGGCCGCCCGGAGCCAGCAGCGCCAGGCCGCGACCGTCAGGCCGAGGAGCGGCACCGCCCACGCCACCGGGCGGAACGGCTCCGCCGTCCGCCGCCGCACCAGGAGCGTGAAGGCGAGGGTAAGGAGCAGGTAGAAGTGCTCCTCCACCGCTAGCGACCAGGTGTGATCCCAGCGGTAGCAGACGTAGTTCTGGATCAGCCCGAGCTGGGTCGCCACGCACTTGAGCTGGTCGAGACGGGCGGCGGGCATGTCGTCCACCAGGCAGCTCACGAGGATCAGCAGCCAGTAGGCGGGGTAGATCTTGAACCCGCGCCGGGCCAGGAACCGCAGCCCGCGCAGCTCGCCGTGGCGGCGGTGCTCGCGGTAGAGCAGCCCGGAGACGAGGAAGCCGCTGAGGACGAAGAACAGGTCCACCCCCATCCACCCGGCGCCGGCCACCCGCGCGAGGAGCAGGCCGGCGCGAGACACGGGATGGGCCTGGAAGGTGAACTGGAAGTGGCTGGCCAGGACCAGGAGCACGGCGACGCCGCGGAGCACGTCGAGCGGCACCAGCCGCACGGCGGGCGCCGAGTCGGACGGGGTCGGCGGTGGCGGGTGAGGGTTGGGCACAGCCATCGGTTGTGTGGGTCAGCCCTCCCGCGCTCGCCGCGGTGATTCCGGGCCGGGCGGGCGTCTCCTCCGCCCGCGCCGACGCCTTGACGCCGCCCTCAGCGCGGCGTAACCTCGCGCTCGACTGGGGAGAGAGCCATGCCGGACACCATGCAGGCGGCGGTCATGCACGGCATTCGCGACGTGCGCCTCGAAGCCCGGCCCGTGCCCGAGCCGGCGCCGCACGAGGTGCTCGTCCGGATCGGCTCCGTGGGCGTCTGCGCCTCCGATGTGCACTACTTCACCCACGGCCGGATCGGCGGCTTCGTGGTGCGCGCCCCGCTCATTCTGGGGCACGAGGCGGCGGGCGTGGTGGTCGCCGTGGGCCGCGAGGTGACCCGCTTCACCGTCGGGCAGCGCGTGACGATGGAGCCGGGCTGGACCTGCGGGCGCTGCTGGTACTGCAAGACCGGGCGCTACAACCTCTGTCCCGACGTGGTCTTCATGGCCACGCCGCCCATCGACGGCGCCTTCGCCGAGTACGTAGCCTGGCCCGAGAGCTTCACCTATGCCCTGCCCGATGAGCTGAGCCTGGCCGAGGGCGCGCTGATGGAGCCGCTCAGCGTGGGTGTGTGGGCCACGCAGCGCGGGCAGGTAGCTGCCGGGCAGAGCGTCGCCGTGATCGGCGCCGGGCCCATCGGGCTGGTGGTGCTCCAGATGGCGAAGATCCGCGGCGCCACCACGCTGGTCGCGGTGGACATCGAGCCCTTCCGGCTGGAGCTGGCCCGCAAGCTGGGCGCGACGCATTGCCTCAGCGCCCGCGACTGCGATCCGGTGGCCTGCATCCGCGAGCTGACCGGCGAGCTGCAGGGCTTCCCGCCGGCGCACGCCGGGGTGGACGCGGCGTTCGAGACCGCCGGCACCCTCGCCACCACCCGCACCGCGCTCGGGGCGGTGCGGCCGGGCGGCCAGGCGGTCTTGGTCGGGCTGCCGCCCGACCCGCTGGTGGAGCTGGACATCGTCTCCGCCGCGTCGCGCGAGATCTCGATCCACGGCGAGTTCCGGTATGCCAACACCTACCCCACCGCCATCGCCCTCACCGCCGCCAGGCGGGTGGACGTAGCGGCGCTGGTGACGCACCGTTTCGACCTGGCCGAGGCCGCCGCCGCCCTTCAATTCGCCGACGAGCACAAGCACGAGGCGATGAAGGTGGTAGTGGACGTGGCCGCCGAGTGAGCAAAGCATGAGCCTGGAAACGACACGCATCGCGGGCGTCGAGTGCACCCGCCTGGGGTTGGGCTGCTGGGTCTTCGGCGGCTCACAGTGGGGCGGGCAGGACGACGACGAGTCCGCCGGCGCGGTGGCCGCCGCGCTCGAGGCGGGGATCACCCACTTCGACACCGCGATGGGCTACGGCGGCGGGAAGAGCGAGAGCGTGCTCGGGCAGGCGCTCGCGGGGCTGGACGGCGGGCTCAGCGTGGCCTCGAAGTGCGGCTTCCAGGAGACCGCCGAGGCAATGGTCGCGCAGGTGGACGCCAGCCTGGCCCGGCTCGGGCGCGACGTGATCGACCTCTACTACATCCACTGGCCGAAGACCGGCGCCGACCTGCGGCCGTGCATGGAGGGGCTGGAGCAGTGCCGCGCCGCCGGCAAGATCCGCGGCATCGGCGTGAGCAACTTCTCCTGTGAGCAGATGGACGAGGTGCGGCAGGCGGGCTGTCTCGACGCGCACCAGTTCTGCTACAACCTCTTCTGGCGCTTCCCCGAGCGCGACATCATCCCCTACTGCCTGGAGCATCGCATCGCAGGGGTGACCTACAGCAGCATCGCCCAGGGCATCCTGACCGGCAAGTTCCCGGAGCACCCCACCTTCGCGCCGGGCGACCAACGACCGCAGACCGTGCTCTTCGATCTTGCGGTGTTCCCGCACCTGTGGGCCGCGGCGGAACGGATGAAGCCGCTGGCGGAGCAGGCCGGGCGGAGCCTCGTGGAGCTGGCGATCCGGTGGTGCTCGGCACACTCGACGGCAGCGTGGCCGAGACGGTGCTGGAGGGGCTGCAGGCGCTCAGCGACGAGGCCATCGCGCAGGTGCCGGACGCGGGCAACATCTTCCGCTACTACCCGTAGGCGCGCACCCGTGTTACAATACCGGTTCCGCTATCCCCCGCCGGCGGCGCAGCGGGGCGAGGAGCCTGGCTGGTGGACATCATCCTGACGAAGCAAGTGGACCACGTCGGCGCGCGTGGGGAGTTGGTCAAGGTCGCAGACGGCTACGCGCGCAACTACTTGATCCCTAAGGGCCTGGCCATGCTGGCGACGCCGGGCGCGAAGAAGCAGGCAGCGAGCCTGCAGCGCGCCGAGGCCCGCCGCGAGCAGCACCGCCGCGACGAGGCCCATCTACACCGCGAGCGGATCCACGGCAAGGCCGTGACCGTCCGCGCGCGCGCCACCAGCGCCGGCAAGCTCTACGGCTCGGTGACCGCCCGCGAGATTTGCGACGCGCTCAGGGAGACCCACGGGCTGACCGTGGATCCCGACCGGGTCCGGCTCGAGGAGCACCTCCGCTCGATCGGCGAGCACGTGGTGCAGGTCCACATCTACGGCGACATCAACGCCGAGGTGTCGGTCACTGTGAAGGCCCTCGAAGGCGCCCCCGAGGAGGAACAAGCCCCCGCCGCCGACGCCCCGGCGGAGCCCGTGGCCCGCAAGTCACCGCGGCCCAAGCCGATCATCGTCGGCGGGGCCGTTCAGGACTCGGACGCCTGACAGGCCGCCCGCCATGCCTCCGGACGAGCCTGGCGACGTTGCGGCCGAGCGCATCCCGCCCCAAGACCTCGACGCCGAGCAGGCGACTCTGGGCGCCATGCTGCTCGGCGGTGACGCCACCGCCCGGGTCGCCGAGATCCTCGAGCCCATCGATTTCTACCGCGACGACCACCGCCGCATCTACGCCGCCTGCCTGACCCTCTTCGAGCGCAATACCCCCTGCGACCTGGTCACCGTGGGCGCGGAGCTGCGCACCACGGGCGACCTGGACTCCGTCGGCGGCTACGCCTACCTCGACCGCCTCGTCCGCGCCACACCGCTCACCACCAACGCCGACCGCTACGCGCGCATCGTCCACGACAAGGCGCTCCTCCGCCAGCTCCTCACCACCGCCCGGGTGATCGAGGGCTCCTGCTACAGCACCGAGCTCACGCCCGCCGAGGCGCTCGACCAGGCCGAGGCGCGCATCCTCGGGCTGCAGCGCAGCCGCAGCACCTTCGAGTTCGAGCAGCTCAACCCCATCATCGACCGCGTCTATCGCGACGCGGAGGAGAAGTTCTACCGCGGCGGGCAGCTCTCCGGCATTTCCACTGGCTACCCCGATCTCGACCGCATCCTGGCCGGCTTCCAGGACGGCGAGCTGGTGGTGCTCGGCGCGCGGCCGAGCATGGGCAAGACCAGCCTGGCGATCTGCTTCGCCCTCAACGCCGCCACGCATCGGCACAAGCCGACGCCGGTGGGTGTCTTCAGCCTGGAGATGAGCAAGGAACAGCTCGTCGCGGGGATGGTCTGCACCCGCGCCGGCGTGGACCTCCAGCGCTGGCGCAACGGCAACTTCCGGCAGCAGGACTGGGAGGCCATTGCCGGCGCCGTGAACGACCTCTCGAAAGCGCCCATTTTCATCGACGACACGCCGGCGCTGTCGCCGCTCGAGATGCGGGCCAAGGCTCGGCGGCTCACCGCCGAGGCCGGGCTGGGGCTGGTGATCGTCGACTACCTGCAGCTTATGCGCGGCGACTTCATGAACCGCGAGACGAACCGGACCCAGGAGATCTCGGCCATCACCCGGGCCCTGAAGGGGCTGGCCAAAGAGCTGAGCGTGCCGGTGGTCGCCTGCGCGCAGCTCGCCCGGGGCGTGGAGTCGCGACAGGACAAGCGGCCGCTGCTGTCGGACCTCCGGGAGTCGGGGCAGATCGAGGCCGACGCCGACGTCGTGATGTTCCTCTACCGCGACAGCTACTACCAGCGCGAAAACGAGGACGCGCCCGCCCCCGTCGATGACGAGCACACGCCGCCCGACCCCACCGAGGTGATCGTCGCCAAGCAGCGGAATGGGCCGACGGGCACCGTCTCCCTCGGATTCTTGCGGCAATACAAACGGTTCGTTAACCTGGAGCAGGATCGCTCGGGGTAACACTTCAGCAAGTCGGCTGGAGGCGTACCCATGAGCTACTATTCCGGGAGTCTCAGCCTGCACCGGCAGCGCGGGCGCCGAGCCCGTGAGGAGGTCGCCCTGGCCGCGTGGCTGCACAGCGACATCGGGCGCTACATGCTGGTCGCCGCCGGGGGAGCGGTGGCCGGGCTGGCGATCGCCTTCGCCTCCGCGGTCCCGGCGCTGTGGGCCGTGCAGCTTGTGGTCGGCGCTGCCACGGGGGCGTTCGCCCTGTGGCTCTTCGAGTTTCTGGTGGCCGCGAGCTACCGCGGCCTGGCCGCGCTCCGCGCCCTGCGGCGGCGGCGCACGCTCCTCCGCGCCTGGCGCGCCTGCCAGCCCGCGGCCGAAGGGCCGCAGGCAGACGCGGGCACCCTCCTCCGCGCCGGCATCCTGATGCTTCTCCTGGGTGAGCACGCCGGCGCCGTCAAGGCCTTCCGCCGCGTGCCGGTCAACGCCTACACCACCCGCGCGTGCTACAACAACGCCGCCGTGGCGCTGGCCCGGCAGAGCCGCTTCGACGACGCCCGCCGCGCCTGGGCCACCGCCGTCAAGGACTCCCCCGGCGACCTCGACGTGGAACTGAACCTGGCCCACCTCCGCGTCGAGACCAAGGGCTACGGTTCGGCCCTCCGCCACCTCCGCCTGGCGGCCCGGCACGCCGGCCTCGATCCGCGCTGGCGGCACCTGATGGCCTGGCTGGAATGGGTCGAGGGCAACCGCGCTGCGTCGCTCAACCTGCTCAGGGAGTTGACGGAGACGGCCGACCGGCCCGATCCCGAGGTGCTCTGCGACTACGGCGTCGCGCTCGCCGGGCACGACCACCTGGCCGAGGCTCTGGCCGTGCTCAACACCGCCGTCCACCGCCGGCCCGACTACGGCCCGGCGCTGTGCAACCGCGGCGTGGTGCTGTCGTTCCTCGGCCACACCCGCCTGGCCTTGCGCGACCTCCGCCGCGCCCACCGCCTCGAGCCCGAGGAGGCACTCGTCGAGAACAACCTGGGCGTGCTCTACCACCGCCTCGGTCGCGGTGAGCATGCCGAAGAGTGCTTCCACGCCGCCCTCCGCAAGCGCGGCCCGTCCGCGGAAGCGCGCTACAATTTGGCCCAGTTGTACCTCTACCAGCAGCGCTGGGAAGACGCCCTGCACATGCTCAACGCCGCCCTCGAGCAGCGCGCCGACGACCTCGACATGCGCGTCAACCGCGGCTGCGCACTCTACCACCTCCAGGATCTCCTCGCCGCCGAGGAGCAGTTCGAGGCCGCCGCCACCGCGCTCTACGAGCGCAGCGCCCTCGTCCGCCACAACCTGGGACTGGTCTACGCCGGCACCGGACGGCCCGAGCTCGCCCTCGCCATGCTCCGCGCCGCGCACAACCTCGAGCCCGAGCTGCTCGAGCACCAGCGCGGCCTGGCCTACGCCTTCCACGTCTCCGGCCACCTCGACGAGGCGCTCGCCGCCCACAGGGAGGTCCACCAGCAGGACCACT
>JACPDV010000464.1 GCA_016183835.1 Armatimonadota bacterium | reverse complement strand
CGAGGTGGCGCGCATCTTCATGCGCGAGGTCTTCCGCGCGGTCAAGGAGCAGTATCACGAGACCATCCGCGACCTGACCATCACCGTGCCGGTGGACGCCTTCGAGAACTACCGCGCCGAATTGCAGCAGATCATGGGCCGGCTCGGCGTGAAGCGGCTCCAGACCCTCGACGAACCAGTTGCCGCCGCGCTCGGCTACGGGCTCAACACCGAGCGCGAGATGAACCTGCTCGTGTTCGACTTCGGCGGCGGCACGATGGACATCGCCCTGGTGCGCACCTGCGGGCCGGGCAAGGCCGGCACGCCCGCCGAGGTGGTGGCCAAACAGGGCCTCGCCCTCGGCGGCAACAACGTCGACGTGTGGCTGGTGGAGCACTTCGCCCAGCAGTTCGGGTTCGACGTTAACCTGTGGCGCGACACCGAGTGGTACCAGGCGCTGATCGACGAGGCGCAGCGGCTCAAAGAGCAGCTCTACGCCCAGGAGACCGCGCAGCTCATGCTCAGCGACCGGATGATGGTGGAGCTGGGCCTGCGCGGCAAGGAGCGGCCCAAGCTCACCCGGCAGGAGCTGGTGGACCTGCTCACCCGCAGCGGGATGTACACCGACATCGACCGTATCTTGACCCAGGTGGTGGAGGAGATGCGCACCCGCGGGATGGACCTCGACGACATCGACGAGGTGCTGGTGGTGGGCGGCTCGACGCTGCTCCCCGAGGTCCACGCCCGGCTGGAGGCGTTCTTCGGCCGCCCTCGCCTGCGCGACTGGCTGCCCTTCGAGGCGGTGGCCTACGGCGCCTGCGTGTTCGCCTCGGGGCAGCAGCTCCAGGACTTCATCCGTCACGACTACGCGCTGCTGATGCACGACCGCGAGACGAAGAAGCCCGAATACCCGATCATCGTCCCGCGCGGCACGGTCTACCCCACCGAGCACATTGTCTGGGAGCAGAACGTCTGCCCCACCTGCCCGCGCAACGAGCCGGCCAGCGAGTTCGAGCTGCGGATCTACGAGGTCAGCCGGGCGCGCGGCGCGCAGCGCGAGATCGCCTACGACGACCAGGGCCGCCTCCGCGTGCTGGACAAGAGCCGCGACGACGAGCCGGTGATGCTGTGCCTCAACGAAACCGATCCCACCCTGGGCAGGCTGAGCCCACCCTACCAGCCGGACCATCGCGAGGCGCGCCTGCACATCGGGTTCCGGATCAACGGCGACCGGTTCCTCACCGCCACCGTGCGCGACCTGCAGACCAGCGAGGTGCTGATGAACGACCAGCCGGTGGTGAAGCTGAGGTGAGGAGGGCGCGGTAGACCAACGTCAGAACCGCCCAACCACCTGCCAGGTGGCCGTGCCCTTCGCCGGCAGGCGGATGGTGTCGCCCTCCAGGACCGGTACCTTCCCACCGTTCACGGTGGCCGAGGCCAGGGGCCGGCCGTCGCCGGAGCGGAGCCGCAGGCGCACCTCGGTGGGCAACACGCGCAGACCGCGCAGCTTCGCCATGACCGAGAGTGAGTCGCCGTCGTCGCCGACCCGGGCCTCCAGATCCGCCTTGCCGCCGAACCAGGTGCCCATGTCCCTCACCGCCATGCGGTAACCCGGGCGCAGCCAGGAGCGCGGTATCGCCTGGAAGAACCAGAGCGACTGCTCGGAGCCGTCGTAGCCGCCCCGCTCGTTGACGAACATGCGCCGGATCGTCTGCCAGCGCTCGCCGTCGCCCGGGGCACACGACGGCACGCCGTCCAGCGACTCCACGCCCACACGCCAGTCGTGGTGCAGCACCACCGCCAGGTTGTGAAACAGCCACTCGAAGAAGCGAGGCAGATCGTCACGCGCGAGGAACAGTGGGCCGCCGATCGGCCACATCGTCTCGTACTCCACGAAGTGCCGCCACAGGTAGTGCCGCTCGGCCGCGGGGTCGGAGATGTCGCCCCAGTTGGCGTCGGCCAGGTCGGGGAACTGGTTCTGCGCTCCGAAGTAGGGACCCTCGCCCCGGGGCATACCCGCCTCGAGGAAGGCGAGCGACTGATCGACCAGCTCGTCGTGCGGCTCCAGCGCGCCCCAGGCGCCCGCGCGCAGCGGGCCGTAGCCGGTGTAGGTCCAGTCGGGCTTCGTCCAGTCCAGCTCCTGGACCATGCGCGGCACGTAGGGGATGGAGCTGCCGTCGGCCAGGGGCAGCGGCCGCGCGCGGTCGCGCGCTTCGCGGTAGCGGTCGCGCAGGCAGGCGCGGTAGTCGTTCAGCTCCGCTGCCATCGCCGCGGCGCGGGGGTGCCGGATCTCCCGCAGCAGGCGCACCACCTCCGCCATGCCGTAGATGCAGAAGGCGTCGTTGAAGATGGTGTTGCCGGCCAGCCAGTCATGCGCCGAGGCCGCCGGCAGCAGGCCCCAGTGCGGGACCTTCCGGCCTTCGACCTCGCGCATCGTGCGCCGTCGCTGCTGGGTCACCCAGTCGAAGGCATCCAGCATCGCCTGCAAGGGCGAGCCGGGCCCGCTGCCCAGCCACCGGTCGTCGCGGGTGATTCGGTAGTGGGAGGCCAGCGCCCACATGCCCAGACCGTGGCTGAGCAGCAGCGGGTTGGCGGTCCACTCGCCGAAGTTGCCCAGGAACCCGTGAATCCGGGCGTAACCCTCGCCCGCCAGCTTCTGGTCGTGGCCGAACGCGCCCTTCTCCATGCCGCGCACCTCGTCGGTCTGGTTGGCCACGAAGCTCTTCAGCACCGGCAGGTTCTCGGCCTCCAGGCCGCGCAGGTCGAACGTGGGCAGCGCCTTCGCCGCGTTGCAGGGCCAGTAGCCTTCGTAGTGGTTCGGGCTGGTCTTGTACATCCAGACGTGGGTGCGGACGCGGCAGGCGACCTGCTGCGCCATCTGCCCGGCCACGGCCGCCAGGAAGTCGTTGATGAACGGCTCGGGCGTGATGATCTGCCCGGGGCCGTTCAGGATGCCTCGCCAGTACCGGCGCACCTCCTCGAGCAGTTTCCCGCCGTCGAGCGCCCGCAGCTTCTCGGCGACTGCCCGCTCGACCAGGCCGTAGGGGATCACGAGGTGGAGGGTGGCCTCCTCACCGGGCGCCAGCGGCACCGACCACTCGATCGTGCGCTCGGCCGCCGCCGCCATGCCCTTCGGCGGCCCCGCCTCGGCGTGCCAGCGCAGCTCACCCTTGGCCGGCGGCGGCAGGACGTAGCGCACCTTGCCGTCCACCCACCCGTACGGCACCTCGAACCGGTGGGTGATGGCCGGGGCCAGCTCCTTGCCCTGGCTGCATTTGTAACCCAGCTCGACCTGACTCGTGTCGCCGAAGTGCAGCCACAGCTGACCTTGCCGGCGGCTGCGGCCGGTGTTGTGGACGCGGATCTCGGCGTGGGTCACCAGCGTGTCATCTTCGCGGGGCCGCAGGCCGTCGTCGCACTGGCGGCCGAGCAAGTGGGCGAAGACGGTCTCGTCCCAGACCAGGTCGCCGTCGGTGGTCTCGACGTGAGGGATCGGCAGCCGGCCCTCCGCCAGCCAGCGCCGAATGGCCGGGTTGCCCGTGCCGTGGCGGTCGGCAAGGCGCATCGGCGCACCGTAGGCGATGGACAGGTGCAGCCGGTTGTCGCCCAGCGGCGCGGTCTCCTGCTGCATGACCTTCAGCTCGCGGAAGCCCAGCGGGCCGAAGAGGAGGGCGCCGTCCCACATCACGCCGGCCTGGAACTGGTAGCCGGGCACGCCCACGTGCTGCACGGCGCGCACCATCGGCTTCCAGCACTTCCGCGCCTGCTCCAGGGTCCATTCGGCCGGTGCGCTGTCCATGGCATGAGCCCTCCCCGGCGACCCGATCCAGAAGACGGCCACGAGCGCGATCCGCCAAGCCGCGGAGACGGCACGATGGGGGCCACTCAGACGCTCGAGCATGGCGACTCCGCAACCCGGGTGCGCGCCCGGCGGCGCCCCGCCGCGGCAAGGGTCGTGCAACCCCTCACGCCACCCGCTCCCCCGTCACCACCACATCATCGAATCCCGCCGTGTCGTCAAACGCTCCGACCCCCACCGCGCCGGCCGGCCACGACGTGTCGTGGGCCGTCATCAGCGGCTTGTCCAGATCGTCCATGTACACCGTGATGTCGCCGCTCTGGAGGTGCGTCACCCGGACCGGATGCCAGCCGTCGGTCAGCCGCGGCTCGGGCTTGTTCTCCGGATTGATACGCTTCCGCTGCTCGCCGTCCACCTTCATGACCACGTTGTGCGTGGCGTTGTTCGTGTCGTTGCTGAGGTGCGCGTAGTAGAAGTGCGTGTCGTCCTGCCAGCCGAAGATCACCACCACGTCGCGGCCCTTGAGGGTCGCCGGGCGGAGGCTCTTCGCCCGCAGATCGATGGTCACATCGCGCCAGCGGAGGCCCTTCACCAGCGCGTACTCGGCGGGCCGGCGGACGCCGGCGCGGAGCGTGCCGGGCTTGATCAGCGCCAGGTAAGGGTTGTCGCCGTCGCGGCGGATCTCCCAGTTGGCCGCCACGACGGGGGTCCACTGGTCGAAGCCGGCGTCGAACGAGTCGGCGAACCGCTCGGCGGCGAGCGCGGCAACGACGGTCAGGATCAGGGCGATCAGACCACCCCGTCGCGATAGCCCTGCAACTCCCACGGCGCCGGTCCTTCTCCGAGGGCGAGCCTCGTGTAACGGCTGAAGCGCTCCCGCTGCTGCGCGGTCATGGGCTGGAAGCTGGTGGCCATCGCGGCGTTGGCGTCCAGGTGTTCCTGGGAATCGAGGCCGACGATGGTGACCTGGATGCCGCTCACGCTCATCGCGTAGCGCACCAGATCGGTGCCCTTGAGGCTGGAGCCCTGCGCGCGGCGGACCGCCTTCATCGCGATCAGCGCCATCTTCCGCTCGACCGCCAGCGGGGCCAGCTCGGTCTCGAACCGCCCCTGGACCGGCCGGGTGCTGGGGAAGATGGTCATCACGGCGTCGGGCTCAAAGCGGCGAATGCAGGCCATCAGGATGTCGGGCTGATCGTGCCCGGTGATGCCGAAGGCCTTGATCAGCCCCTCCTCCTTGGCCTTCCGCGCGGCGCGGACGGCGCCCTCCTCGACCGCGTCCAGATTGCCGGCCTCGCTGCCCATGAAGGCGTGGAGGTGGAGGATGTCGAGGTGGTCGGTCTGCAGCCGCTGCAGCGAGCGGTCGAGCTCGCGGCGGAGCCCGTCGTAGTCGCGGCTACCGGCCTTGCTGACCATCACCACGCGGTCGCGGTTGGGCTTGAGGGCGGGGCCGATCAGGCTCTCGCTGGCCACCACCGTGCCGTCGGGGAGCTTGGTGCTGTAGCCGGACGCAGTGTCCCAGTAGTTGATGCCATGGGTGTCGAGCGCGTACTGGAGCACCTCCGCGGCCGCGTCGGGGTCCTTGGCGAACCCGCTCAGGAAGGCGCTGCCCAGCCCGCAGCCGAGCATGCCGACCTCGCGCTCGAGGCGCGCCAGGGTGTGGCGCTGAACGCCCTTGCCGGGTTCGTCGGCAAGGGTCAACCTGGCAAGCGGCAGGGCCGCGGACGCCACGGCAGCCTGGCGCAGGAAGTCACGGCGGGTGGGTTCCACGGTGGGGGCACCTCCGGCGAGAGTGTGCGAGATGCCGGCGGCGTTGTCAAGCCGCCGGGAAAGTCCTCAAATCCTATAGACAAAGTATGGATGCGGTGGCATACTGAGGCATCCAGGGGCGATGGAGTCTACGCATGAGCGACGAAGAAGAGGTCGCCGAGCGGGAAAGCAAGGCCGCCCGCGTCGAGCGGATCAAGCGCGAGAAGGACGGCCTGGACGTCTGGGACGATATCCTCCGTTACAGCCGCGAGGGATTCGACGCCATCGATCCGGAGGACTTCGAGCGCTTCAAGTGGTACGGCGTCTACCGCCAGAAGCCCAACGACGGGCACTTCATGATCCGGCTGCGGCTGCCCAACGGCGAGCTGCACGCCCACCAGCTCGAGCTGATCGCCGACATCACGGAGCACTATGCCCGCGGTTTTGGCGACATCACCACGCGGCAGAACATCCAGCTCCACTGGATCACCATCGAGGACATCCCCTACCTGTTCAGCCGCCTGAACGCGGTGGGCGTGACCACGGTGGCGGCCTGCGGCGACGACCCGCGCAACATCGTCGGCTGCCCGGTGCACGGGGTCGACTGCGACGAGCTGTACGACGCGCGGCCGCTGGTGGACGAGGTGCACCGGCTGTACGTGGGCAATCGCGAGTTCAGCAACCTGCCGCGCAAGTTCAAGACCAGCATCAGCGGCTG
>JACPDV010000469.1 GCA_016183835.1 Armatimonadota bacterium | reverse complement strand
GCCGCCAGGAACGGAGTGTCCATGTACTTCTTCCGGATCCAACTGATCGCCAGCAGCTCCAGCGCCACCACCACCACGGCCACCGCCGTCGCCGTCTTGAAGTCCGGAATGAAGTAGGGCACCGTGTGGCCAAAGCCGCCCAGCATCGTCAACACCCCGCACACGATCCCCCGCAGGTACGGCTTGCCGCGGCCGGTCATGCTTCCGTCGTCGCTCAGCGCCTCCGCGAAACCCATCGAGATGCCCGCGCCCACGCTCGCCGCGATCCCCACCTTCAGCGCGTCGAGCGAGCTCTGCGTCGCGAACGCCGCGGCGAAGAGCGGCGCCAGGGTCGAGACCGAGCCGTCCATCAGCCCCGCCAAGCCGGGCTGGATCACCTGCATCACGAACAGCCGCCGCTCGGCCTCGGCCTCCTCGGCCTGCACCGACTCCGGGACGTGCTTCTCCTGCAGCTCCACGGCCAGGTTCGAGTGCTTGCGCTCGGCCTCCGCCAGGTCGAGCAGCAGCCGGCGGGTGGAGAGGTCGTCCAGGGTCGCGGCCGCCGATTCGTAGAACCGGCGCGTCTCCAGCTCCATGAACTCGGCCATTTCGCGGATGGCCTTGATCCCTTTCGTGCGGATCATCCAGATCGGCTTGCGCTGCACGAAGCCCTTCACGTCCTGCCGGCGGATCAGCGGGATGTGGTCGCCGAAGCGGCGCTGGTACTGGTGGGGGAGGGCGCGGGCGTGGCCGACCTCTTCCTCGGCCATCGCCTCGAGCAAGTCGGCGGTGGCGGGGTAGTCGGCGCGGACGGCTTCGGCCGCATCGCTGTAGACGCGCGAGTCTTCCTCTTCCGAGGCGATGGCCAGGGCGAGGATCTCCTGCTCGGTGAGGTCGCGGAAGCGCTTCTGCACGGACGTGCTCCGTGCGAAGGCCGGTTCTCGCTCAGCCCCCCAGCTCCTCCAGGGCCTTCTTCGCCCGCGTAGCCCACTCGGTCTCGGGATAGCCGGCGATCACCTTCTTCAGCTTGTCCTTGGCGTTGGCCTCGTCGCCCTTGATCTGGTAGCAGCGCGCAGCCCAGTAGAGCGCCGGCGGGAGGACTTCCTTGACCTCGCTGACGCTGGCGCGGAGGAAGGCGCCGAGCGCCTCCTCGTAGGCCTTGGTGGCGTAGAGGCACTCGCCGAGCCGGAGCTGCGCCTCGGCGGCCAGCTCCTTGGGCAGTCCGGCGCGCTCGGTGAGCGGCTCGTAGACCGCGCGGGCGTCGTCGAACCGCTGCTGGTTCTGGAGCGACACGCCGAGGTGGAACTTGGCCTGGGTGACCAGCACGTGGTCGGTGTAGCGATCGAGGAACTTGCGGAAGGCCTGCTCCGCCTCGGGCCATTTGCTTTGCGCGGCGAGGGCCATGCCGCGGTAGTAGGTGCTCTCCGCGGCCAGCTTGCTGGCGGGATGCGCGGCGTCGAAGGCATCGAAGGCGCGCAGTGCGGCGGCCGGGTCGTCGAGCCGGGTGACCGCCAGGTAGCCCTGGCGGTAGCCGGCCTGCTGCTTGAGGTCGGCGACGCCCTCGTCGGTGAGGAGCGGCTCGGCCTCGGCGAAGCGCTTGACCGCCTCGGGGTACCTGCCGGCGGCCTCGAGGGCGCAGGCCAGGTTGTAGATCACCTTGGGTTGCAGCGCGTGGGTGGGATAGTCGGCCAGCCAGGTGGTGTACTGGTCGACGGCGTCCACGTACTGCTTGAGCTCGAAGGCGTGGCTGCCGAGGCGGAAGCGGGCGTCGGCGGCCAGCTCGGCGTCGGGCGATTCGGCGGCCAGGTCGCGGAACGCAGTGTAGCCCTCTACGGTCTTGCCGGCGCCGAGGAGCGCCCAGGCCAGCTCGTAGCGTGCCTCGGTGCGCACGGGCAGGTTGCCGGCGGTGGCCTTCACGGCGGCGTTGAGGGTTGTGATGGCGTCGTCGTAGCGTTGCAGCTTGGCCAGCGCCTTGCCGAGGTAGAGCTGTGCGCGGGGCGCGAGCGGGTTGTTGGCCTGGGTGCGGACGAAGCTGTCGAACGCGTCGGCGGCGGCGCGGTCGTTGCCGCTGAGCTGGTTGGCGCGGCCGGACCAGTAGAGCGAGTCGGGCGAGGCGTTGGGGAACTCGCGGGCCAGCCGGGCGTACAGCTCGGCGCTCTTCTGGTAGTGGTTCTCGACGCCGGTGGCGACGTAGAAGGTGGCGGCCAGGTTGGAGATGGCGGTGGGCAGGTTGGGGTCGTTGGGGAAGTTCTGGATGAAGGTCTGGAAGCAGTCGATGGCCTGCGGGTAGCGCTGTGCGGCGTAGTGCTGCTGCCCGGTGGTGAGGAGGGTGGCCGCGCCGTAGCGGCCGGTGGGGAACTTCTGCCGCAGCTCAACGGCCACGGCGGCGGCCTTTTCCGTTTGCCCCAGGGCGGTGTGAACGTCGCTGAGGCGATACAGCGCTCGCTCGGCGAGCTCGTCGGTGGCGAACTTGTCGGCGAGGGTGCGGTAGGCTTTGGCGGAGCCGGCGAGGTCCTTGAGGGCTTCGTCGGCCTGACCGAGGCCGAACCAGGCGCGGGCGGCGTCGGGGCCGGTGGGATGGTTGTCGAGATAGGTCTGGTAGGCGTCCCGGGCGGCGGCGCCGTTGCCGGCGGCGAGGCGGAGACGGCCCAGCTCGAGCAGCACGCCGGCGCTCAGCTCGCTCTTGGGGTCGGCGGCGACGATCTCGTCGTAGAGCTTGATGGCGTCGTCGGTGCGGTTCTGCCGGTAGAGGCTGAGCGCCAGGTTGTAGCGCACCTTGGGCGCCTCGGGCGAGGTGGGGTGCTGGTCGAGGTAGTCGCGGTAGATGGCCTCGGCCTGGTCGAAGTGCTCCTGGCGCATGTCGATGTCGCCGAGGAGCAGCCGGGCGCGGGCGGCGCCCTCGTATTCGGCGTGCTTGTCGAGGAGCTGCTTGAGGCGGGCGGCGGCCTGATCGAGCTTCTCGGCGCGGTAGAGCACCTCGCCGAGCCCGAGGAGGCCCGCCGCCTCGGTGTCGCCGTCCGCGCCCTCGAGGGCCTCGGTGTAGAGCCGCTCGGCCGCCTCGAGATCGCCCTTCTCCGCCCGCTCGGCGGCCAGCCGGAAGCGGCCGGTGCCGGTCGCCGTCTCGGCCTTGGGGTAGTCACGGAGGAGGCGGTCGAGGGCGGTCTTGGCGGCGTCGGTGTGGCCGCGCTGCTGCTCGATGGCGACGATCCCGGCCAGGGCGTCGGGCGCGAACGGCGACTTCGGGTGCTGATCGACCACGCGCTGGAACCAGGCCACCGCCGGGTCGAGCTGCTTGAGCTGCCGCAGGCTCTCGCCTCCGTACCACAGGGCGTCGGGGAGCACGGCCACGTCGCTCTGCCCCTCGACGAGCGGCTTCAGGGCGTCCACGGCCTCCTGGTACTTCTTGAGCTGGAACTGACACACGCCGACGCTGTAGCGGGCGTAGGGCACCAGGCCCTTGACGTCGGGGTGCTGGAGGACGGCGGTGGGCATGCCGAGGAGCTGCTGGTAGGCCTCCGCGGCCTTCTCGAACCAGGTCAGCTTGTAGAGCGCCTCGCCGCGCCAGTACCAAGCGCTGCCCTTGAGGGCGTCGTTGGTGCCGATCTTGGTGTAGTCGAAGAACGCGGCGGCGGCCGGCTGCCACTGCTCGGCCCGGTAGAAGTAGTAGCCCTTGTTGTAGACGGCGTTCTCGGCGGCGGGCGCGCTGGGGAAGAGCTTGGCGCAGTGGTCGAAGGCCTGGGCCGCCTTTTCGTTCTGCTGCAGGGCGCCGTAGCAGACTCCGATCTGGTAGGCGGCGCCGGCGGCGCGGGAGTCGGTGGCGTAGCGGTCGACGAAGGCACGGAAGCCCTCGATGGCCTTCTCGTAGTCCTTGTCGGCGTAGGCGGTGACCGCCCGCTGATAGGCGGTTTCGGCGTCCTGTCCGACCGCGCGGCCGATGACGAGCAGGGCGAGCAGCACCACCCGCGCCGCGATCCGAGCCGTGCCAGCCATGGGCCTACTCTCCGTTGCCAGCCGCGGCGGCCTCGCTGCCGTCCTTGTGCACGGGCAGCCGGATGAAGAACGTGGAGCCCTGCCCCACCCCGCCCGATTCGAGCCACATCTCGCCGTTGTGCTCCATCACCGTGATGCGGTCGTAGTACAGCCCGGTGCCGGTGCCGCTGGCGAACTCCTTGGCGTTGGAGCAGCGCTCGCAGAGGGAGCAGACTTGCTCCTCCTCGCCCGGCGGGATGCCGATCCCGGTGTCTTTGCACGAGAACAGGACGTGGTCGTCGCCGTCGGGCTGGAGGGTCACGGTCACCTCGCCGCTCTGCGGGGTGTACTTGATGGCGTTGTCGATGACCTGCACGAAGGGCCGGCCGATGTCGCGGCGGACGCCGAAGATGCGCACCCCCTCGGCACGGTTGTGGAAGGTGAACGTGATGTCCTTGGCCCGGGCGTCGACCTCGGCCTCGTGACAGGCGTCGCCCACCAGCTCGCTGATGTGGAGCGCCTCGAGCCGCGGCGGCTCCCGCTCGTACATCTCGTTCATGCGGAGCTGCAGCTCCTGGGTGAGCTGCTGCGTCTGGAGGCCGCCCTCGTAGACGATGCCGAGCATCTCGTGGAGCATCTCCGCGCTGGCCACGTTGTTCTTGAAGTTGCGGATGGTCTCGAGCCGCTCGCCGTTGACCGCGGTGAACTCGGCGAGGGACGCATGGGCCTGGCGGAGCTGCTCGAGCGCCTCGGGCTCCGGCGCGCCTCCGGCGGAGGTGCCGTTGAGGAGCGCGTTTTCGGCCTCGATGGCGGCGCTGGCGAGCTGGTCGTACTCGCTCCAGGTGCCCGCCTCCTCCACGGTGAGGACCATCGGGTCGAACATCGCCCCGTACTCCTCGTCGGCGACGGCCAGCACGGTGCGCATGGTGCTGGGCACGCTGGTGAGCTTGTTCTTGATGCGGTGCAGCATGATCCCCACTTCACCGTAGACGTCCTTGGTGAAGCGCTCCATGTAGGCGTCGGAGAGCCCCTCGACCATCATCCGCTCGGCCTCGCCGAGGAGCAGGGTGGAGACGCGGTAGGTCCAGGCGTCGCCGCCCACGGCGCGGGCGAGGAGCGGCTCGACCAGCTCGCCGAAGTGCGCCACGGCCTTCTGCAGGGCGAGGAGCGCGAAGCCCTTGGGGGTGAAGTAGTCGACCTGCCGGTAGATCCAGGCCTCGTAGCGAGTGCAGGCGGTCTGCGGCTCCTGCGGGTGCGGCACGAGGGCGCCTTCGCGGCCGCGGATGATGGCCTCGTAGGTGTCCAGGGTGTGATCGACGAAGGTCTCCTGGTCCTCCTCGCTGAGCAGAGAGAAGTGATCGCTGATGCGCGCGGTGGGCAGGTCCCGCAACCAGCGCTCGCGGATGTCGTCGCGGTGGTGCTGGAAGACGGTGAGGAGCTGAGGGCAGAGGCGCTCGGAATAGACCTGCTTGAGGGTCTGGCCCATGGCGTTGAGGTCGGCGCGGATCTGCTGCGCGTCGCGGAGGGAGTCTTCGCGCAATTCGAACTCCTCGTAGGCGGAGCTGGCGAACCCGTCGAGCAGGAGTTTGATCTCGAGCGGACTGGGGGTCTCCACCGACCGGCTGAGGGTCTCGATGGTGCGGTTCAGATCGCGGTAGACGCGGCGCACGAAGGCGTCGATGAGCTGCCGGTAGAGGCGGCGCAGCGCGCTGTCCTGGAACCAACTGCCGGAGAGAAGATCAGGGCTGAGGCGCTGCCGGGCCAGCTCGCTCCACCGCTGCACGATGTTCGCTTCGTAGCTCTGGAGGAAATGGATGGCGGTATCGCTGAACACCTACCCAACTCCCTTCCGAACCCGCTCGGGCCCGGTGGAAACGCGCCCATTATCCGCTCCACGGCGACGCGGTGTCAAGTCCGCTCCCGCCTGTCGAGCGCGTTGACAGGCGGCCCACCGTCCGCTAGACTGAGCCTGGGAGGTAGGAGTTCCCCGGTGACGGAAGCCCGTATCGACCTGCACTGTCACACCTCCTACTCCGAAGACCGCGAGCAGGTCGCCCTCCCCCACGGGGCTTCCCTGACGTTTCCGTTCCACCCTACCCTCGGCCCCGACGAGGTTTTCGATCGAGCGGTGGCTCGGGGCATGACCCACGTTACGTTCACCGACCACGACACCCTCGACGGCTGCCTCGACTGGCTCGCCCGCCACGGGCCCGACCCGCGCTTCATCCCGGGCGAGCGCTCCACCACGGGGCGGAGCGGGCCGCTCCCGGGCGCGCCTGCCTGCGCTGGAGCCGGCCCGAGCTGCTCGCCTACCTGCGCGACCAGGGCCTGCCCCATGACTTCAAGCACCCCGTCTGGTCGCGCGACGGCGGGCCGCTCGGCGCGGACTGGTTGCGCGACGTGATGGGGTCGTTCGGCCTGGTCGAAGCGATCAACGGCACGCGCCACCGCGACCTCAACACCCTCGGCTGGCGGCTGGCTCAAATCCTTGGCGAGCCTGGCGTGGCCGCCACCGGCGGGTCGGACAGCCACACCAGCCGGGTCGGCGTCGCCTACACGCGCACCTTCGGCGTGCGCGGCGAGGACGTGCTCGCCAGCCTCATCGCCGGCCGGTGCGAGCCGGCCGGGCAGCATGGCTCCCACGCCGCGCTCGACGACGACACCCACGCCCTCCTGGAAGCCAACGCCGGGCGCCGCGCGGGGCTCTTCTTCGCCGTCGCCGACGATTTCATGCGCGACGTGCCGCAACTGGCGCGCGAGCTGTTCGCGGCCGTGCTCGGCGGCACCATCGCCTATGCGGTGGTGACCGAGTTCGGCCGCCAACGCGCGCTCGCCCGGCGCGTCGCCGAGCTGTTCGAGGCCGAGCTGGCCGAGGCGGACCACCATGATCAGGCCCTGGCGGCGCCCACCGAACGTCGCCCTCTTCACCGACACCTACGACGAGATTAGCGGCGTCGGCAACACCTTCCGGCGCCTTGCGGCCTGGTGCGAGAGCCGTGGACTCCCCCTCCACGTCTACACCGTCGCACCCGACCAGAGCAGTCGCGAGGAGCGCGGCAGCGTCGTCATCCACCGCGTCCGCCCGCGGATCCCATTCAACTATTACCCCGGTTTGTACCTCGACCTCGTGCCGCTCGACGATACCGCCGTCACCACCGCCCGCGCCGGCGGGTTCAACGTGGTCCACGTGGCCACGCCGGGCCACATCGGCATCACCGGCCTCTACCTCGCCAGCAAGCTCAGTGTCCCGCTGATCGGCAGCTACCACACCGAGTTCCCCGAGTACATCAGCCAGCGGCTGGTGACCCGCTTCGACTCCTTCCTCGACCAGGACCAGGACGCCATCCACTATGTCCGCGACGTGAGCCAGCGGCTCGCCTGGGACTACCTGGCCTGCTTCTACAACCACTGCGCCAAGGTGCTGGTACCGTCGGAGTCCACCCGCGAGCAGATCCTCGAACGGCTGCGGCCGCCGCTCGAGCTGTTCCGCCGTGGCGTGGACACCGAGGGCTTCTCCCCCGCTCACCGCCGCCGGCCCGATGAGCAGCGCGTCCGCTGCCTCTACGTCGGCCGCCTGGCCGTGGAGAAGAACCTGGTCTGGCTGGTGGACGCCGCCCGGCGCCTGCCCGACCTGGAGTGGTACGTGGTGGGCGACGGGCCGCAACGCGCCGAGCTGCAGGTCGCCCTGCCGGATGCCGTGTTCACCGGCACCCTCCACGACGAGGCCCTCGCGGAGGCCTATGCCTCGGCCGACCTGTTCGCCTTCCCGTCGCGCAGCGAGACCTTTGGCAACGTGGTGCTCGAAGCCCAGGCCTCGGGCCTCCCCGCGGTGGTGAGCGACGCCGGCGGGCCGCGCGAGATCATCGAGCCGGGCCGCACCGGGCTCGTGGCGGCCACCGCCGAGGAGTTCGCGAGCCACCTGCTGGCCCTGGCACGCGATCCGGAGCGGCGGCGGAGCTACGCCCGCGCCGCGCGGCTGCGCGCCGAGCAGCACGACTGGGAGAGCGTCTTCGAACGGCTCTACAGCCAGTACCGAAGCGTGCTCCACCCGTGGAACCGCCGCGTCTGGCGGTCCTTCCTGCAGCGCATGCGCGACAGCGACCACCCGTTCGCCGTGGGGCTGGTCGCCTTTTGGAAGCAGTTCGGCCGCCGCCGCGAGGCGCAGGCCGCCCGGCGGCTGCGGGAGCGCGGGCTGGGGCCGACCGAAGAGGCCGGCCCGTGAGTCGCGCCCTCGTGGTCAGCCTGCACGACGCCTGCCCCGCCACGCTCCAGGCGTGCCGCACCATCCGCGCGGCGCTGCGCGCCGAGGGCGTGGGCCGGGCGGTGCTGAAGGTCATTCCCTGCGCCGCCGGCGGCGACTGCGACGCCGACCCGGCCTTCGCCGACTGGCTCCGCCGCTGTCTCGGCGAGGGCGACGAGCTGGTCCAGCACGGGCTCTGCCACGTCGGCCCGCTGCTCGACGGCGAAGACCGGCGGGGCCTCGTGCGGCCGCCGCCGTGGCTCTGCTTCCTCGACACGGTGGTCGTGCGGGGGATCGGCGAGTTCCTCTGGCTCGATCGGGCCGAGGCGCTCCGCCGCCTGGCCGAGGGCCGGCAGCGGCTCGCCAACCTGGGCCTCCGCGCCGCCGGGTTCACCGCGCCGGGCTGGCTCTACTCGCCCGCGGCGGCCGAGGCCGTGGCGGAGATGGGGTTCACCTACCTCACCACCGTCTGTCGCGTGCGCGACCTGCGCCCCGGCGGGCGCGATCACTGGGGTGTCGGCATGTGCAATCGCCCCGGCGAGTACGGCCTCGACCTGTTCAGCCGCGGCGTGACCGAGTGTCTCGTGGCGGTGCAGGCGCAGGCGCCGCTGGTCCGGCTGTCGTTCCACCCGGCGGACATCGAGGGGCATCAGCCGTTCACGCACACCCTCGGCAAGGTCCGCGAGGCGCTCGCCGCCGGGCGCTCGGCGACGACCTACGCTGAGTATCTCGACCGCGCCGGGTGCCGGGGATGAAGATCCTCCAACTGGTCAACGCCTACGGCCCGCGGACCGGCGGCGTGCGCACCCACGTCGACCAGATCCGCCGCGCCTACGCCGCCCAAGGGCACGAGCCGGTCCTGCTCATTCCCGGCGCACAGACCGCCTCCGGTGCGGACGCGGCCGGCGCGCTGCACACGGTCGCCTCGCCGCGCTTCTTCCTCAACCCGGACTACCGCAACGTCTGGAACCACCGCGCCGTGCTGTCGCTGGTGGAGCGGATCGGGCCGGACGTGGCCGAGATCATCGACAAGTACACCCTCCCGCGCCTGGCGCCCGAGCTGGAGCGCCGCGGCATCCCCACGCTCGGGTTCTCCAGCGAGCGTCTGTCCGAGGTGCTCGTGCCCTACGTGGGCGGCGGCGCACTGACGCAGGCGTTGGTCCGGCGCTACAACCGCTGGTTCGCCGGCCGCTTCCGCACCGTGGTGTCGCACAGCCGGTTCAACGCGCTGGAGCTGCAGGCGGTCGGCGCCGGGAACGTGCAGGTCGTGCCGCTCGGCGTGGACCTGGAGGCCTACCACCCGGCGCGACGCGACGAGGCGCTGCGGCGCGAGCTGCTCGGCGGCGCGGAGCATCTGCTCCTCTACGTCGGGCGGCTGGTGCGGGAGAAGAGCGTGGGTCTGCTGGCCGGCCTGGCCGCCCGCCTGGCGGGGCGGTTGCGCTGCCGCGTGGTGGTGGCAGGCGGGGGCCCCGAGGAGGAGCGGCTGCGCGAGGCGCCGGGGCTCACCTGCCTGGGCTTCGTCGCCGACCCGGTGCGGCGCGCGGCGCTCTATGCGAGCTGCGATGTGTTCGTCTTCCCCTCGGCGGTGGAGAGCTTCGGGCTGAGCGTGCTGGAGGCGCTGGCGTCCGGCGCGCGCGTGGTCGGGGCGACCCGCGGCGCGGTGGCGGAGGTGGTGCCCGAGGGCGCCGGGATCCTGGCCGAGCCCTCGGTGGAAGCGTTCGCGAGCGCCGTGGAGGCGGCCCTCGCGCTCGACCCGGTGGAGGCTGCCCGCGTGGCGCGACGAAGGGCCGAGGAGTATCCGTGGAGCGCCGTGGCCGAGCGCCTGCTGGCGCTTCACCAGACGGGTCTGCGGCCATGAGAGACTTCGTCCTGCGGCCCTACCGACCGGCCGACCGCGCCGCCATCCGCGACATCCAGACCCAGACCGTGATGCTCGGCCGTCCGCTGCCACAGCCGGTGATGGATTTCGAACACCAGTTGGACTACTACCTGGACTACTACCTCGACCAGGAGCCGGAGGGCGTCATGGTGGTGGTCGACACGCGCGGCGCGGTGGTGGCGTACGCGATCTGCGCGGTCCATGCGGCGCGCGCGGCGGCCTGGCAGCGGCGCGAAGCGCTGGCGCTGGCCTGGCGCTGGCTCCGCCATTGGCCGCGGTATGACCGCTTCACCCGGCGGTACTACCGGCTGCGCCTGAGGGATTCCTGGCACGTGATCGGCGAGACGAAGCCCGCTGAGGCGCACTGCCATTTCAACGCTCTGCCGCATGCACGCGGCTACCTGCTCAAGCCGCTGCTGCAGCACGTCTGCGCCTACGCGCGCGCCCACGAGTTGCGGCGCGTCTACGGCGAGTTGGCCGTGATCGACCGCCGCCGCGACGGGCGCCACCTCCGGCCGTTCGGGCTCCAGACGCTTTGCAGTGTGCCCCACTACACGCTCTCGGGCCTCCTCGGCCAGCCGGTGTGGCGCCTCACCTTCCTGATGCACGTGGATCACATCCACCCCTGACGCGCCCCCCGCCTTTACGCCAAACCGGATCCGGGGCACCATGACATCATCGGGCAGCGGCCCACCGGAAGTACTTCATGGCTGCAACGCGCGACCTTCACCACGCCCTGGCCGACATGCAGAGCACCGCGGACCACCGCGGGATCGACATCCAGAAGGTGGGCATCCGCCACCTGCGCTACCCGATCGTGCTCAGCACCCGCGACAACGGCGGCACGCAACACACCATCGCCGACATCAACATGTACGTCTCGCTCTCACGCTCGTTCAAGGGCACCCACATGAGCCGCTTCGTGGAGGTGCTCAACCAGCACCGCAAGGAGCTGGACATCCACGACCTGGGCAGCCTGCTGGAGCACATGAAGGAGAGCCTGGACGCCGAGGACGCCTACGTCGAGCTGCGCTTCCCCTATTTCCTGAACAAGGAAGCGCCGGTGACGGGGCAGCCCGGCCTGCTGCACTACGATTGCGTGGTATCGGCGGCCATCGACCCGCACGACAGCGTCCGCATCACCTACGGGGCCACGGTTCCGGTCACCACGCTCTGCCCCTGCAGCCGCGAGATCAGCGAGTACGGCGCGCACAACCAGCGCAGCCTGGTCACCGTCCAGTGGCAGTGCAACGTGAGCATCTGGCTAGAAGAGATCATCGAGCTGGTGGAGGGCCTCGGCAGTGCGCAGATCTACTCGGTGCTCAAGCGGCCGGACGAGAAGTTCGTCACGGAGCACGCGTACGACCACCCGAAGTTCGTGGAGGACGTGGTGCGGGACGTCACTGGCCGGCTGCGGGAGGATGAGCGGGTCCTGTGGTTCAGGGTGGAATCGGAGAACTTCGAGAGCATCCACACGCACAATGCGTATGCGCTGATCGAGGAGTGCAAGCTGAGCGGCTCGGGCGGGCTCGAGGGGCCGCTGATCTTTGGGTAGAGGCATCGCGCGGGATGCACGGGCATCCAGGGGAGTCGACACCGCCGCCATCGGCAACACCCAGGTCGTCGATTGCTCGCTTCTCCGGCTGAATCATTGCGGCTACATATCAAAGATGATATGCTGATGCTATGAGCTGGCGAGAGCTTCTGGATCAGGTCGGCAACGAGCCCGTGTTCCGGTCGTCCCTGCTGCTGGCCGGCAAGGTGTCGGTGGCGCAGGTGCGTCTGCAGTTGTCACGCTGGGTAGCGGCCGGGCGGCTGCTGCGGCTACGGCGTGGCGTGTATGCGCTCGCGCCGCCCTGGCGCCGAGTCGAGCCCCACCCGTTCGTGGTGGCGAACGCGCTGCACACCGGCTCGTATGTGAGTCTGCAGGCGGCGCTGGCGTATCACGGCCTGATTCCGGAGCACGTTCCGGTGGTCACCAGCGTCGGGCCGGGCCGCCCGGAAGAGGTGGCCAACCCGCTGGGCACATTCGTCCACCGGCACCTGGCCCCGGGGCTGCTGTTCGGCTACACCCGCATGGAGGTGGCGCCCCGGCAGCACGCCTTTGTCGCCGAGCCGGAGAAGGCGCTGCTGGACCTGGTCCACCTGACTCCGGGCGGCGATGCGCCGGCGTTTCTGAGCGAGCTGCGGCTGCAAAACGCCGACGTGATCGACGCCGAGCGCCTGGCAGCCCTGGCTCGGCAGAGTGGCAGACCCAGGCTGGCCCGCGCGGCCGAGCGGGTGGTGCCGCTGTTGCGGGCGGCGGGAGGGAGCGGCTGATGCTGGACCACTTGCGCCAACTGGCGGACGACGCGCCGGATGAGAGCGCGCGGCGGGGTCTGGTACGCGAGTATCTGCAGGCCCGGACGCTCCAGGCTGTGCAGGATGACGGCGTATTCACCCGGTGGGCCTTCATCGGAGGCACCGCACTGCGGTTCCTGTTCGACCTGCCGCGGTCCTCGGAGGACCTCGACTTCTCGCTCCTCCGACCCGGGATGGACCCGGGCCTGCCGGCGGCAGCGGAGCGAATCCGGCAGGTCTTCACTCGCGAGCACTACCCTGTCGAAGTCCGGGCCGAGGAGTCGCGCACAGTCGCCCAGGCCCAGATCCGGTTCGCCGGGCTGCTCCACCAACTCGGACTGTCGCCCCACGCCTCGCAGGTCCTCTTCATCAAGCTGGAGGTGGACACCAACCCGCCGGCCGGCGCCGGCATCGCCACCACGATCGTCCGCCGCCACGTCACGCTCAGCCTGTGCCACTATGACCGCGCCTCGCTCCTGGCGGGCAAGCTGCACGCCATCCTCAGCCGCCCGTGGACCAAGGGCCGCGACCTGTACGACCTGGCGTGGTATCTCGCGGACCGCAGTTGGCCAGCGCCGAACCTGCCGCTGCTCAACGCCGCCCTGGCGCAGACCCATTGGGCCGGACCGGCGTTGACGGAGGACAACTGGCGCGACCAGGTGTCCGCGCGGCTGGCCACCGTGTCGTGGGACGAGGCCCGCCGGGATATACAGCCGTTCCTTGATCGGCCCGGCGACCTGGACCTGGTGTCGGCCGAGACCCTGGCGAGCCTGCTGCGGCCGCCGCGTTGAGCCGGCGGGCCGGGCGGGATCGAGGGGCCGCTGATGTTCGAGTGAGGTGCCTCGGCCGGGCGATCAGGGGTCGCGGTCGCCTTCGAGGGCGATGATCTCGATGAATTGGCCGTGCGCGCCGGCCCAGGTGCGGCCGGTTGGGTGGGTGGCTTGGTTGTGAAGCGCCAAGCCGACAGCAGCGACGAAGCGCGCGTCGCGGCTGCGCTCGACAACGGTTTCGCTGAAGCCCTCCATGGCCCGGAGCCGCAACCGGTCCGGGCCAGCGGCGATCGCAGCCAGGTCGCCCGGACCAGGGATCACCTCCATACATTCCCAACTCGCCGCGTTCCACACCCGCACAATGTCGTCACCATCCATCGAGAGGATCCGGTCGGCCGCGGGCGGGAACGACACGCTCTCGACTTGCTGCTCGTGGCCGCGGAGGCAGGCCAGCTCAACGCCGCTCGCCACGTCCCACACCCGCACAGTGTGGTCCCACGATCCCGAGGCAATCCGGTCGCACGAAGGCGAGAACGCCACGCCGGAGACCGGGCCATCGTGCCCGCGGAGGCAGGCCAGCTCGCTACCGCTCGCCGCGTCCCAGACACGCACGGTGAGGTCGAAGGACCCCGACACAACCACATCGCCCGCTGGTGAGAACGCCACGCTGTGCACGATACCCTCGTGGCCGCGGAGGCAGGCCAACTCGGTGCCGTTCGTCGCATCCCAAACCCGCACGGTGTGGTCAAAGGACCCCGAGACGATCCCGTCGCCCGCTGGCGGGAATGCTACGCTGGTGACGCGATCCTGGTGCCCGCGGAGGCAAGGCGGTTCACCAGAGATCGCCAGATCCCAGATTCGCACGGTGCCGTCAAACGACGCCGAGACGACCTGGTCACCCGCGGGCGAGAACGCCACGCTCGTCACGTGGTACTCGTGGCCCCTAAGGCACGCCAACTCGGCTCCGCGGATCGCGTCCCAGACCCGCACGGTGTCATCGTACGAACCCGTGACGAGACGCCCGCCGTCGGGCGAGAACGCTGCGCTGGTGACTGCACTCTCATGCCCGCGGCAGCAAGCCAGCTCGGCGAAGTGCGTCGCATCCCACACCTTCACGGTTGCGTCCTCCCCCGAGACCACCCGATCACCAACCGGCGAGAACGCCACACTGTTGACGCCGTTGTGCCCACGGAGGCACGCCAGTTCGACGCCGCTCGACGCGTCCAGCACCCGTACGGTACCGTCCGCAGACCCCGAGACGATGCGTTCGCCCGCCGGGCTGAACCCCACGCTGGTGACCACGTGCTGATGCCCCACGAAGCGGGCCAGCTCAGCGCCGGTCGCCGCGTCCCACACCAGCACGGTGTGGTGCCGGCCCCCCGAGACGATTCGGTCGCCCGCCGGGGAGAACGCCACGCTGGTTGCCCCGTATCGATGCCCGCGGAAGCAAGCCAACTCGGCGCCGGTTGTCACGTCCCACACCCGCACTGTGTGGTCGTTCGACCCCGATGCGATCCGGTCGCCCGCCGGAGAGAACGCCACGCCGAGTACGCTGCCCTGATGCCCCCGGAGGCAGGTCAACTCGGCGCCGGTTGCCGCGTTCCACACCCGCGCGGTCCCGTCATCCGACCCCGAGACGATCCGGTCGCCGGTCGGCGAGTACGCCACGCTGTGGACAACACCCTCATGCCCGCGGAGGCAAGCCAACTCCGCGCCGCCCAGCATGTAGCTTGGTGGGCGGTGCGAGCGCAGCCAGCAGAGCTTGGGCTCGCGGGCCACCTCCTCCGCCCGCCATCGCTCCAGCAGCGAACACAGCTTCGGTTCCGACCGCTCCCAAGGCGGCCCCGCCGCACCCCAGCCTCCGTCCGGCGTGTCGTAGTGCTTCTCCGCCTTCGGTGTGTCGTACCACCACGCCTCGTTCCACAGGCACTGGAACAGCGCCTGTGGATAGTCCTCGCGATGCCGGCCGATGAAGTGCAGATGCCGCCGCAGCGCTTGGTCGAGCAGCCGCAGGTTCAGCCGCCACGGATGCTCCGCCTGCATGGCCTGGCACACCCGCCTGAAGTCGGCCGCCAAGTCGAACACCTGCCCTGCCGCCGCCCGGCGCTCGCAGTACCTCAGGCTGGTCAACGTCGCGACCGCGTGGTCCCACGCCTGCGCCTGGATCGCGTGATGCACCGCGAGCCGCAAGCCGTAGCCGTCCCACTCCTCCACGTTCGCTGGCTCATACACCCGCACAAACCGTCGGTCATCCTCCAGCGAATTCCGCTCCGGTTGGCGCTGGAGGAAGTCCCGGAAGCTCTGATGGTAGATCCGGTAGCCGACCACTGAAGTGCTGGAATCCCGCTCGTCCGGCAGCGCCATGGTATCCAGGTACTGCTGCAGCGCCTGGCGCACAAGCATCCACCGGGCGTCCTCCAGCCCGCAGACCCGCGTGATCTGCTCACCCGTCACGGCCGACTGCGCCACCGACAGGACCCCGGCGGCCCGCCACACGGCTTGCCGCAGCTCTTCCGACGCGCCCTCGAGCGCCCGCTGCCAGAACTCCTCGTAGAGCGTTTCCAGCCCGACGATGCGCGGCAGCGTGGCGGCCAGGGCCTCGATCTGCACGAGCCCTCGACGCAAAGCCAGGCAGAACTGCTTGGCCCACAGGAAGTTGCCGTCGGCCACGTCCGCGATGAGCTGCAGTCCCGCCGGGCTGAGCTGTCCGGACGCCAGGTAACCCACCAGTTCCAGAGTCAGGTACTCGGCCACGTCCTCGCGACTGGCGGCGGGCTCCGCATCCAGGGAGCACTCGGTCAGGTGGCGCTCGCGCCGCAACGAGACCAGCTCCGGTACATCGCGCGACGAGACCAGCAGGAACACGTTGGCCGGCAGCTCCCTCGGCAGCGCCGACAGAGCAAGCTGACGCCCACGCGAGTCGCCGGCTTCGTCGAGCCCGTCCACCACGATGATCTCGCACTCGCCCGCGGCCAGGTGTCGCTCGCTGATTCTCTTCAGCAGGCTCTCGATCTTGCGCGGGTACTCGTTCTCGTCGGTGGACGGCTCGGCATCCTCGATGTTGTGCTTCCGCAGCAGGCTGTGGTAGAGGTGACGGAAGAAGTCGAGCCGGGTCAGGTCGCGCCCGCGCCGCCAGTAGAAGCGCACCGGTTCGGGGCACGCGTCGTTGGTATCGATCCAGTGGGTCAGCAAGGCGGTCTTGCCGACTCCGGGGCCGGCGGTGAGGAGCACGATGCCGCGGTCCATCGGCTCGGCGGTGGACCCGTCGGGCATCGGCACCGGCTCGCAGGCGAAGCAGCACCGGAGGGCCTCCAGCGCGCGCCTGCGCCCGACGAAGGTGCCGACCTCCTGGCGGTAGGCGTCGAAGTCGAGCTCGGTGAGCTTTCCCTCCAGGACCTCCAAGTAGCGGCGGTGCTGGCGGTAGTATTCGAGGAGTTGGTCCTCGGGGAACCGCTCCGCAAGTCCCGCGGCCGGCGGCTCGAAGTTGCCCTTGTGCCCGCCGCGGTGCTCTCCCATGGCCGCCTCTCGACGGGCGGCGGTGTAGCGGTGCTGGCTATCGTAAACGAACAGCTCCGCCGTGCCGCACGGTCCGGCACGGCGCCTCGGCACCCATCCAGAGCCGCGGCGGATCGCCGGCCTCCAAGAGCGGCCAGTCTGCAAGAAAGCCTGCCCCGGCGAGCCAGTCATTGACGGCAGGTAGCCAGCGGTCGAGGTCGGCGCGATCCTCCAAGGGACTGCGCGTCAGCCCGTGGCCGAGCACGAGGTTGCGCCAGTTGGTGAACTCCTGGAGGGACGTGAACAGGGCGTTGTCAGCGTAGTGGACCAGCGGGGCCATCCGCGGGTCGGAGCGCGTGCCAGGCGCTTTGACGAGCGGCTGGAGGATGCCGGCGGACCAGGTGCCCAGCGAAGGTCTGACGAGGTTCTCGAGGATCTTCTGGTCAAGCGGATCGGGCGGGTCATGGCGGTCGAGCCGGGCGGCAAGGGCGACCACGGCCAGATACTTGACGAGCGTCTCGACCACGTCTTTGAGCAGGTTGAGCTGACGGAACGCGGCAACAGGCGAGGCATCGGCCGTAGCCGCTTCGCGGAGGGCGTGGTAGCGGCGGGCCAGAGGGAAGGGGTAGGAACAGACGACCTCTGGCAACCAGACAAGCTCGGGCTGCGGCGTCTCAACCGGCGCGCAGTAGGGCGGGTCGTGCCGGCCGCAGAACCAGAAGGTCCCGTGGATGGTCAGGGGCTGCTGGCAGGTGGGGCAGTCCATCCGCGTCTCCGACCCTATCGGCGGGGCCGCGGCCGGTCGCAGCCCGCTCAGGTTGGTTTGGCTATCCCCGGGACCCGCCCTCCTCCGAAATGGCCTGGCGAGGGGTGGCTGGTCAACGAGATTGCTTCCTCGGCGGACCTCCTCGCAATGACGAACTCTTTTTCGTTGGGTTGGGTGAGACGGAGCGCTATGTCAGGCTCCTCAAAACTCAAACCGATCCACATTCTCCTTCGTAAACACAAACGGCTTCCCCAGCAGGATCTCGCTGCCCTTGATCTCGATGCTCCCCAGCTTCCCGCCGTCCAGACTCGTCGCGCCCTTCTTCAGACTGCCGTCGCAGAGCGCCTTCGCCGCGCGGACCGTCAAATAGCCCAGGTCCCACGTCTTCCATAGCACGATGCAGTCCACCGTGCCCTTGTGGATGTAGGGCTTGCACATGCTCGGCAGCGAGAGGCCGATCACCTTCACGTCGCTCCGCCCCGACTGCTGCACCGCCTCCGCCGCGCCCGGCACCGCCGGCGCCGCGATGGCCATCACCAGCTTCACCTCCGGGTACGCCTTGAGCACGTCCTGCGTCTCCGACAAGGCCCGGTCGAGCAGCCCGTTGCTGGGCTTGATGGTCGCCAGCTCCAGGCCGGGATACTGCGCCATGCGGCGCTTGATGTGCTTGATCCACTCGTTCTGGTTGGCGTCGGTGAGCGTGCTGGTGATGATGGCGAACTTGCCCTTCCCGCCGAGCACACGGTTGGCCTCGTCCACCAGCGCGAAGCCGATCCCCTCGGGTGTCGCCTGGTTGATCAGGAAGTCGCGGGCGTCGGGCAGCGCGTCGGCGTCCCAGGTGAGCACCGGGATGCCCTTCGCCCGCGCCTTGCGCAGGACCGTGGAGATCGCCTCCGGGTTCTGCACGCTCACCGCGAGGCAGTCCACGCCCTTGGTGATCCAGGTCTCCACCACCTCGTTCTGCTTGGCGGCGTCGGTCTCGGTGGGACCGTCCCAGAGCAGGTCGACGCCGACCTCCTTGGCCGCCGCCTCGGCGCCCTCGCGGCACGAGACGAAGTAGGGGTCGCCCTTGCTCTTGGGCATCATGGCCACCACGAAGCGTTTCGCCGCGGGCGGCGGGGCAGCCTGCGGCTGCGG
>JACPDV010000468.1 GCA_016183835.1 Armatimonadota bacterium | reverse complement strand
TGGAGATCCGGGTGGGTGGCAAGCTGCTCTACCGCACGCCGGCGCTGGAGGGCTGACATGGACGATGCCGCCGGGATGCGGCTGGCGATCGAGGTCTGCCGGCGCGGGATCGCCGCGGGGAACAGCCCGTTCGGCGCGGCGGTGGTGCGCGGCGACGAGGTGGTCGCGGTGGCGCACAACACGGTCATCCCGACGCTCGACAGCACCGCCCACGCCGAGGTGAACGCCATCCGCCTGGCGTGCCAGGCCGTGCAGGACATCAGCCTGGCGGGCTGCACGCTCTACAGCACCTGCGAGCCCTGCCCGATGTGCCTGGCCGCGAGCCACTAGGCGCGGCTGGAGCGGGTGGTCTACGGCGTCTCCATCCAGGACTCGGCGGAACTGGGGTTCGGCGAGCTGTTCATCCCGGCGGCGGAGATGGTGCGGCTCGGCGCGAGCGCGCTGGTGGTGCAGGCCGGGCCGCTGCGCGACGAGTGCCTGGCGCTGTTTCACGAGTGGCAGTCCGGTCCGTCGCCGCGGACGTACTGAACGCCACGATCTGCCCGGCGACTGAAGTCGCGGCAACCATGCGAAGTCCGCCTGCCCGGACTCCGGGTCCCAGAGTCTTCGCAGGCGGACTTGGCATGGTTGCCGCGGTTTCCAACCGCCGGGCCACGGCTCGCAGCTAATCCGCCGCGTGCGCCATCTGCGACGGCGGCGCCAGGATCTCGAGCCGCTGCCGCATCGCCAGCGCCATCAGGTCGGCCTCGGGCGGCATGCCGTGCCGGCACAGCTCGTCCACGCCGCGGAAGAACGTCTCGATCCCGGCCGGCGTGTAGATCACCTGGGCCCGTCCGGGGCCGTCACCCACGCACGTGGCCGTGTCGACGGCGCCCTGCGGGATGAACACGCAGGTGCCGGGACCGGCGGCGAACACGTCGTCGTCCACCTTCACCTCCCACTGGCCCTCCAGGATCCGGAGGCACTCGTCTTCCTGGCCGTGGATGTGCACGGGCGTGGATTCCCCCGGCTTGGCGGTCATCTCGGTCAGCGTGTAGGCGCCGCCGGTGTCTTCGCCGCTCAACAGGATCCGTATATCCAGCCCCATCACGTTGAGCGGGGCGACCTCACCGGGCTCGATGGACTTGCCGGCATGTCCGTTACCTGCCATGGTGTCTTCTCCGCCACGGCCCGCCGGGCAGAGCGGCCGTGGTCTCCGCTCAGTCTGCTGCGGCCCCGCCAGGCTCGCGAGCCCCATTGACACAGGGTCGCAACAGGTGCTCCGATTCCGCCTCCGGAAGCCCACGCAGGTGGGCTTCGCATGGTTGCCGCGGTTTCCAACCGCCGGGCTCAAGGGACGTTGCCGCGGTTTCCAACCGCCGGGCTCTCAGGTACACTACAGCACACCACCCACTCCCCGGAGACCCATCGTGCTGCTGCTCCTCCCCCTCCTCCTCGCCGCCGAGCCGGCCGAGCCGGCCGACCGGCAGGCCTGGTTCGCCGCCGGCGTCGAGAGCTCCAAGGGCCTCTGGGACCGGATCAGCACCCTCCATCCCGAGCTCGGCTCGCGCGACATCTTCAGCTACGCCCTGGCCCTCTGCGAGGCCGGCCTCTACCCCGAGCGGGTCGCGCGCTGCCTCCAGGTTGCCGCGCGGATGCAGGACCGCGACAAGGAGAGTCGCGGCTACGGCAACTTCCACTGGCGCTGGCGCGAGGGCGCCGTGCTCGACTACAACGCCGTGGACTTCTGCATGCAGGACGCCACCCTGCTCTGGCTCCGCCACCGCGACCGGCTCGCCACGCCGGACCGCGACGCGCTCAGAGCTGTCCTCGACCTCGCCGCCGAAGGCTGTCTCCGGCACCAGGTGGGCAGCGCCTACACCAACATCTGCCTCATGAACGCCGCCGACCTGGTCTTCCTCGGCGCCTGCCTCGACCGGCCGGAGGTCACCGACGAGGGCGTCAAGCGGCTCACCGACTTCGCCACCTACACCTGGGAGGTGGGCATCCACGAGTACAACAGCCCCACCTACATGGGCGTGGACCTGGACAGCCTGGTGCTCCTCAGCGGCCTGTCGCCCGACCCGCGCGCGAAGGAGCTGGCCGACATCCTGCTCGACGTGTTCTGGAGTGAGCTGGCCGCCACCTGGTACGAGCCGGCCCGCAAGCTCGGCGGCGCGCACAGTCGCGACTACGACTACCTCCACGGACTCGGCTACCTCGACGGCCACCTCCGCGCCGCCGGCTGGCTCACCGCCGACGACACACCCACCTACGCCAAGGTCGCCCTGCTCGCCCCGTGGACCCCGGCGCCGCGGTACCGCGACGTCAACCGCACCTACCCGCGGCTGGTGCGCGAGAAGTGGGGCAGCGCCCGCGCCGAGGCCCGCACGCAGCTCGTCCTCCAGGACGTCTGCCTCAGCAGCTCGAGCGCGCCGTACCGCGACATGGACGTGCCGCTCACCGTGGACTTCCCCGGCGACCGCAAGAGCGTCCGCTGCTACTTCATCCCCGACGGCCGGCACGATCCCTACGGCAAGTACTTCATCCCCGTCGGCCCACACGAAAAGACGCTGCACCTCTGGCCGTGCTGGGCCGCCGCGCAACGCGGCGGCGACGCGCTCGGGCTCTGCCTCTACCGCCGCGACGACATCCCCGCCTCCAGCGCCACCCTCGAGTCCCATTTCGTGATGCCGCGCGATGCCGACGGCTACTGGCTCGGCGAGCGGAAGCTGGAGCTGGCGGACGGCGAGCCGTTCGCCTTGGAGCTGCCGCCCGGTCAGGCGGTGTTCGTGCGCAAGAGCACGGCGGCGGTGGGCGTGAGGGTGCCCTGGTCGCGCGGGCTCGACGGCCAGCCGGCGAAGGCCGCTTTCGTCCACGACGGCAATCCCTACGGCGCGGTGCGGCTGACGGTGGCGCACCACAGCTACTGGGGCCTGAAGGACAGCCAGGCCGTCCCCGGCGCGGCGTTCTGGGTGCGCGTGGCCGGCGGGATCCGGGACGATGCGGCGTTCGACGCCTTCCGCCGGGCGTTCGAGCAGGCCACGGCCAAGGTGGAAGACCGGCCCGAGCAGCTCACGCTGACGGCGGCAGGAGTCGAGGGGAGCGTCGTCGTGGGCGTGAACCCGCCCTGGCGCGGGCCGTACCTGCTCGACCCGGCGCCGGCGAAGGGCGTCTTGGAGGTCAACGGCGAGGAGCTGGGCCGGCCTATCCTGGAGCGGCTGGCGGCGGTGCGCGCCTACCGGGCCGACCTCAAGGAGCTGCCCGGGATGCGGCTCAGCGGCGACGCCGGGACCTACCTGGAAGCGGAGTCCGGGCAGGTGGTGAAAGACATGGAGGTGGCGGCCGATCCCGCCGCGTCGGGCGGCAGGTTCGTATGGACGCCGGGCGTGGTCGGCGAAGCCGGGAAGCGGGCCGGGCGATTGAGCTGGAAGCTCAGTGTGGCGCGGGCGGGGACCTACTACCTGTGGGGGCGGATCAAGGCGCCCACGCCGAGCGACGACTCGTTCCTGGTGCGCCTCTTCAGCGAGCTGGCCGAGCCGCTGCCGCCGAGCGACTGGCATTGCGGCACGCACGAGCAGTGGGAGTGGACGCCGTTGAAGCTCGGCACCGACGCACTCGCCACGCCGCTCCGGCTGCCGCCGGGCGAGCTGACGCTGGAGTTCCGGACGCGGGAGGACGGGACCATGCTGGACCAGGTCTACCTGACGCCCAGTCCGGAGGACCAGCCGAGGTAGCTACGGCACCTCGTACACCCGCACCTCGAGCGGGGCGAAGGTCACCACCGCCGTCTCCCCGCCCCACGGCAGAGGCGCCGTCTGTGGCTCGATGGTGTGGTTCACCACCGCCACCCAGTTCCCCACCTGCCGCGCCTCGAGCAGGCACGACACCCCCTGCTCCTCGAAATGACCGCGCTGCTCGGTCCAGCGGAGGTAGCCCAGGTCGCCCGTGCGCCGGTACTCCGCCGGCAGGCCCTCCGCGTAACCCAGCTCCGCCGCCAGGCCATCGAACTGCACCACGCTGCAACGCGCCCGGACCGCGCCGGCCAGCGCCGTTGGCAGCGGCAGGCCCCGCTCGTCGAGCGCCGGCGCGGCGTCCACCGCTACCACGCGCACCGCGCGTGGCAGCTCCATGACGGCCCTGGCTGTGCGTGTCGCGAAGGCTTCCGAGCAGACCACCAGCGTGCCGTCCCGTACGCCGCCGAGGTCGTCCTCGAGCACGAACCGCCACGGCCGTCCCAACGTGCCCATCGCCGCGTTCAGCCGCGCCAGCGGGGCGTCGCGCTCGGGGCTGTGCCAAGGGCCGTAGTAGTTGCTCTCGGTCACCAGCACCCGCAGCCGGCTGGACAGGTCGGCCTGGTGGAACCGCCGGAGAGCGGGCTCCAGCCTGCGCAGATCGCCGAGCACGCCCGGCGTGGCGGCGTGGATCGCGGCCATCGGCGGCCTCTGCCACTGCCCCCAGGCGAAGCTGGCCGAGAGGTACTCGCCGAGGAGCGCGCTGGTGAAGTAACGGTAGCGAGAGCGGGCGGTCGAGGGTCGGTAGTTGTACGTGTCGTTGTAGAGGTGCAGCTCGGCATTGAACAGCGGCTTGTCCACGGTGTCGGCGGCCACCTTGATGCGCCATAGCGGATACTCGCTCACCAGGTCGTCCCAGCAGACCATGCTGAGCGAGCCGCAAGCGCGATGGAGGAAGGGGTCGAGCGAAGTCTTGGCGCCGTAGAGCTTGTCGCCCAGCTCGGGCCGGAAGCCCTAGTCGAACAGCATGCCGTAGAACGCGGCGAAGCGCTGGATGGCGTAGTGCCGCAGGTCGGGGCTCTCGGCTCCGGCGCGCGCCGGATCGTCGATGGCCGCGAATCTTGGGTACGCGGTGCCCCAGGCGCGGTTGAGCCGCCCGATGTCGCCCCACTGCGCGCGCAGTGACTGGAGGAACCCCGCCCACCAGCGCGGGGTCTTCTCGGGCGAGCCGATCAGCGGCTCCACCTCGTTGCCCAGGATCACGCCCATCACGCACGGATGCCCCTTGAGCACCCGTGCCCAGTCGCGCACGAGCGGCAGCGTCTGGGCGGGGTCCAGCGCCTGCTGGTCGAGACCGCCGCCCTCGCCGGGGCGCCCGTACTGGATCCCGTGGAGGAGGAAGAACGCCACCTGGTGCTGGTCGCACCAGTCCAGCACGGCCGAGGCTCGCGCCTCGAGCGGGGAGCCGGCCTTGGGAATGGTCCAGACCCACGAGCAGAACTTGATCAGGTCGAACCCGTCGGCCCGCACGGCTTCGAGCTGGCGGATCGCCTCGGCCGTGTCCTCGGGGCAGAAGAACACCACGCCGTGGTGCATCGGCACCGGCGCCGCGGCCAGGGCGGCCGCGAGGAGGAGGGTCAGCCCCATGCCGGCCTCACTTCGAGTTGAGGAGCTTCTGCACCTCGGCCGAGTCGACGTTCGCCGAGGTGACCACGGTCACGCCGGTGTCCACCCGTTTGTCCGCCGTGCCGCCTTTGATGGCCTTGAGCGCCTGCTGCACGCCGAGGAAGCCCATCCGGTAAGGGTCCTGCAGGATCAGCGCCTGGATCACGCCTTCGCGGAGGAGCTTGACCTCGGGCGGTGCGCCGTCGTAGGCCACCAGCTTCACCTTGCCCGACTTGTGCGCCTCGGCGAGCCCGTTGGCGGCGCCGATGGCGCCCGGCTCGTTGGCGGCGAAGATCCCGGCCAGCTTGGGATGCGCGGTGAGGATGTCGGCGGTGATGTCCTTGGCCTTCCCCGCGTCGCTGTCGCAGTAGCGTGAGGCCACCAGCTTGACGCCCTTGTCCTTGGCCGCATCGACCGCCTGTTTGAAGCCCTTCTCGCGGTCCTCCGAGCTGGCGGCGCCCTGCACGAAGGGGATCAGCGCCACCTCGCCGCTCCCGCCGATGAGCTTGAACAGCGTCTCGCCGGCGATCTTCCCGCCGGCCACGTTGTCGGGGGCGACGAGCGACCTTACGTCCGTCTTCACGCCACTGTCGATGGTGATCACCGGGATGCCGGCGGCCTCCGCCTGCTCGATGGTGGGCACCAGCGCATCGGCGTCGCAGGCGGCCATGACGATGGCCGACACGCGCTGGGTGACGAAATCCTCGATGATGCTCTTCTGACGAGCGACGTCGGTTTCGACGTCGGGGCCTTTCCAGGCGATCTCGGCCCCGCCCTCCTTGGCGGCGGCCTCGGCGCCGGCCTTGACCGTGGTCCAGAACTGATGGGCGACGCCCTTGGGCACCACGGCGATGCGGATGGCGCCGGTGGCGGGGGCGTTGGGCGCGGCGGCCTGGTCAAGCCCACCCGGCGGCGCCGGGGCCGGCTTGGGCGTGCAGGCGATCAGGCACAGCGCGACGACGACGGTGAGCAGGGGTGTGAGGCGACCCATGGTGTCTCTCTCCACGGGACCGGCGTAGCCGGCCGGGGCAAAGGGTAACACATGCACCGGCGGCGCGCCAAAAACGACGACCGCGTCACTCCACCCCCAGCGCCTCGAACCGCGCCGGCCCGCCCTCGCTCCGCACGCCGAGCACCCCCACCCGGTCGTTGTTCGTGTCGCTGATGAAGCACGCACTCGACTCCGCCAGCGGCGCACCCGCTTCGTCCAGCACCCGGATCCGCACCCGGTCGGTCTCCACGTGGCCCTCCAGGCGGTAGCGCTTGCCCGCCACGAGCGCCACGCCGTCCTTGCGCCACAGCACGCGGCCGTCGAGGCCCTCCAGGCGCACGTCTGTCCCGAGCCGGCAGAGGAATCCCGCCGCCAGCTTCGGGTCCGCCTGGAAGACCAGCGCCACCGCCCGGCAGCCCACCCCGGGCGTCGCGTCGCATCGCCAGACCGCCTGACTCCCCCGCAGCCGCCCGCAGAGCGCCGTGGCCGTCTCGGTGCCGGTCTGCTCCACGCCGTTCGGCAGCGGCTTCCAGGTCCCGGCAAGCACCGTCCAGTCGGCGCCCAGGGGCGACGCGGCCAAGGTCGTCGGCGCCGCCGCGGCGGTCTGCTCGGAGAACGCCCGGAACTCCGCTCGTCCGAGCCAGGTCATGAAGCCGAGCGCCCGCGTCGTGTCGCGCTCCTCGGCCTTGAGGTCGAAGGCCGGGCTGGCGGCAATCACCGTGGCGCCGTCCTCGGCGAGCTGCCGGCAGCTCACCTTGCCCCCGGCGATGGTCAGCTCGAGCTGGTACTCGGTGTCGAAGTGCCACTGGTCCTGCGGCGCCGACCAGAGCGCGTCCAGCGGCAGGCGGTAGAGCATCAGGCCGCCGGCGCCGTGGACCCCGCCGAGCCAGGCGATGAAGCCAGACTGCACCTGGTCGTCGCCGCTCAGGATCAGGCCCGCGCCGCCGGCGCCCGGCGCCACCTTCACCCGGCAGCGCCAGGTGCCCCCGGTGCCCCCCAGACTGCGGTTGAGCGCCGTCGAGCGCTCCACGATCGCCGCCTGGCGCAACACGTTCCGGTCGCGTGTCGTCCACGTCCAGTTGGCCGGACCCACCACCCGCCAATCGCTGTCGGCGGACTGGATCAGGCGCAGCTTGTTCGGCGCGTCCGCCACCAGCGGCGACAGCGGCTGCGCGGCGCGCTCCCAGCGGTAGAACCGGGCAGGGCCGCCGCGGGCGACGAGCGCGAAGGCGTCGCCGTCCGGCTTGGCTGCGAGCCACTCGCTCTGCGAGAGGAGGGTGGTGCCGTCCCAGGCGAGCATCTGCACTCGCGTGCGAGCGCGCTCGGTCACCGCCTCGAGCACATACGGCGTGTACGGCGTCCAGTCGACGAAGGCATCGCTCCAGAGGAGCTTGCCGGCGGCGTCGTGGAGGGCGAAGCCGCCCTGGCCCGGCGCTCCCCCGAGGGTGAGCCGAAGTCCGCCGAACGCGAACCCCGCCGCCTCCGCGCCGGGCGCCGGTTCGACGAGGCAACGGACGCACGGACCCGCGCCATTCAGGCGCGCCGCTATTTCCCATGGCGGCTTCGCGCTGCGATGCCAGACCCCGAAGTAGGTGTTGAACCAGTCGTTATAGGCCGGGCTCGCCAGCACGGCGAGCAGCAACGCGGCGGAAGTCATCACGCGCCGCCTCTCGGCGGATCGAAGCTCGGCACCGCCAACTGCTCCCCACCCTTCAGCGCCGATTGGTGCGCGACAATCCCCGGCACCGTCATCGCCAGCGACTCGTAGAGGTCGACTTCCGGCGCCCGCTTCTCGACCAGCGCCATGACGAACTCGTGGGTCAGGAACGGGTGCGACCGGCCGTGCCCGCTGTCGCGGCGCATCTTCTCGGGCACCATGTGCCAGTAGTCGGGGAGCTGGCCGATCGCCGCGCCGCCCTTGAGGATCCCGCGGAAGGGCTGCCCGCCGGAGCCGTCCATGTAGAACGCGCCCTCGGTGCCGAACCACTGCGCCCGCTCGCCGTGGGCGTGGAGCGACCAGCAGACGTTGCTGCGGAAGCCGCGCCCGCGGTCGGTCACGGCCATCGCCACCTCGCTGGTGAACGGGTTCTGATAGGCGTTGTCCTTCAGCGCGGGGTCGCCGTTGCCCCACCCGATGCACGAGATCCTGGCGATCCGCTCGCCGGTGACGCTGACCAGGAACGAGTTGGTGTGGGTCGGGTAGAGCATCGGCGGATAGGCATAGCGCCACGTGGGCTTGCCATCGCGGAACCACAGCGACTCCCGCTCTGCGCCGGTCATGGGGTGGTAGTACTCGGCCTCGCAGTAGGCCAGCTCGCCGAACATGCCGTCGAGGTAGAGCCTGCGCGCGGTGATGGTCTCCCAGCGGTAGTGGCTGGTCTCGGCCATCATGTAGGTCAGGCCGGTCTTCTCCTTGACCTCGCGGATCTGCAGTGCCTCTTCGAGCGAGCAGCAGGCCGGCACGGCGCTGATCACGTGCTTCCCGGCGTTCATGCAGGCGATCACGTGGCGGGCATGGTTGGTCGCTTCGGTGAACACCGCGACGGCCTCCACCTCCGGGTCGAGGATCAGCTTCTCCAGCGACTCGTAGGGCCGGTTGCAGCCGTAGGTCTGCACCAGCCGGTCGCGCCGCTCGGGGATCAGGTCGCTGACGGCGATCACCTGGCAGTTCGGATGCTCGTGCCAGTGGAAGCTGCAACCGAACCCGCCGCCCACCACGCCGATCCGGATCCGGCGGTCCGAGGTCTGGCGGAACGGCTCGCCGGTGGGCAGTGCCCGCACCGCGGCCGGCGCGGCCACCAGGGCCAGCCCGCCGGCCTTGAGCAATGCGCGCCTCGAGATCTCGCCTGCCATGGTCACCTCCGCGCCGCTCACCCCACCCCATTGACCACATTGCGCACCGGCTGCCCGGTGAGCGCCGCCCTGGCGGTACGGGCTGCTTTGCGCCGCAGTTCGTCGATCCCCTCCTCGGAGTAGAACGCCGTGTGCGGCGTGATCACCACCTTGTCCGCCCACGCCGCGCCGCTCCGCCAGCCCGCGTACACCGGGTCCGCATCGGTGCCCGGCTCGCTTGGCAGCACGTCCAGCGCCACGCCCTGCAGCCGGCCGGCATCCAGCGCCGCCGCCACCGCCACCGTGTCCACCACCGCGCCGCGTGCCGTGTTCACCAAGACCGCGTCGTCCTGCATCTCCGCCAGCGCCGCCTCAGAGATCAGCCCCCGCGTCTCGTCGGTGAGCGGGCAGTGGAGCGTCACCAGGCGGCTCCGGCGGAGCAGCTCGGTAAGGCTCTGGCAGCGGTGGATGCCCACCGCTTTGTCGGCGCCGTCCGGAAGATACGGATCGTGGAAACACACATCCATGCCGAAGGCCTTGAGTCGCAGCGCCGTCGCCGTGCCGATACGGCCGAGACCGATCACGCCCGCGGTCAGCCCGCGCAGCCTGGGCACCGGCCGGTGCATGCGCCAGTCCCATCCGCCTCGCCGCACCGTGGCCGACGCCTGCGGCACCCGCCTCAGCAGTCCCAGTCCCAGCGCCAGGGCATGGTCGGCCACATCCTCGGTGCCGTAGTCGGGCACATTGCAGACCGGGATCCCGCGCGCGGCGGACGCGGTCAGGTCCACGTTGTCGTAGCCCACGCCGTAGCGGACGATCACCTTGCAGCGGTCGAGCCGACGGATGGTCCACTCGCTGATCTTGATGGCGTGCCAGACGAGCAGCGCGGCGGCTTCGGGCAGGTAGGGCTCGAGCTCCTGCTCACCGGCGGCGCCGACGAGGCTGACATCGGCCACGCCGGCCAGCTCCTCGCGCTCGCAGTCGGGCTCGACGGTCATGTAGTCGGTGACGTAGACGTGGGGCAACGGCAAATGGAGTCTCCTCGCGCAACCGATTCCGGCCCGGCGGCTCAGCGGCTCACCCGCAAGTCATCATACCAGACCGTCCCCACGCCGGAGTTGCGGAGGAAGATCCGCGCCTCCGTCACGCCCGGTTTGGTGGTCGCCGTCCAGCTCGCCGTGCTCCACGTCTCGCTCGGCGGGAGCGCCGGGCTGTTGTCGTACTGCCGCTCGCCGCCGGGCACTTCGGCGATCAGGCTGAGGGACGGCTTGGCCCCGCTCGCGGTCTTGTACCTAACCTCGATTCGCAGCGTGGGCGGTCCGGTGACCCGC
>JACPDV010000467.1 GCA_016183835.1 Armatimonadota bacterium | reverse complement strand
AACCTGGACGGGCAACCCGATGCAGCGGTCGATGCTGCTCCTCGCCGGCGCGGCGCGCAGCCTCAAGGGCGAGAAGACGGAGGGCGAGGACGGGATCCTGACCGCGGAGGAAGTGGTCGGAATGGACCTGGAGGGCACCCGGCTGGTCTGCCTGAGCGCGTGCGAGACGGGCCTGGGTGAGGTCAAACAGGGCGAAGGGGTGATGGGCTTTCGGCGGGCGTTCTAGTTGGCTGGGGCGGAGTCCCTGGTGATGAGCCTCTGGCGCGTGCCGGACGCTGAGACCCGCGACCTGATGATCGACTTCTACCGCCGTTTCACGGCCGGCGAGTCGGCGCCGGATGCGATGACGGCCGCGCAAAGGGCCTTCATCGCCGCGCGCCGCGCCGCCGGCAAGAGCGACGCGCCGTTCTGGTGGGCGGGGTTCGTGGTGGGCGGGCGGTAGGGGGCGGCGCCGCCCGTGCGATCGCAACGGGCATCTTGACCCACCGCTGGGTTTTGACCATAATCATGGTCACCATGCCCGGAAGGCAGCGGTTCGAACTGGTCTATGCCCCGGAGGTCAGACTGCACCTGCGGGCCATCGAGCCGCACTACCATTCCCTGATCCGCACGGTGCTCGAATCCGAACTGGCCTTCAGACCGCAGGTCGAGACGCGGAACTGCAAGCCGCTCAGGAGGCCCGTGACAGCAGGAGCCGACTGGGAGCTGCGGTTGGGGCCGGGCAACCGGTTCCGGGTCTTCTACGAGGTCGACGCGGAGAGCCGGACGGTCTCTGTGCTGGCGGTGGGCGTCAAGGACGGCAACCGGCTCTGGATCGGCGGCGAGGAGGTCGGGCCATGAAGATCGCATCGGTCGCGGACGTAAAGGCCCGCTTCAGCGGCTATCTGCGGGACAGCCAGGACGGCCCTGTGGTGGTCACCCGCCACGGCCGCGCCGTGGCGGTCCTGCTCGCCGTGTCGGACGATGACGAGCTGGAGCGCCTCCTCCTGGCCCACTCGCCACGGTTGCAGGCCATCCTCGAGGAGTCGCGCCGGCAGATCGAGGAGAGCGGCGGGATCCCGCATGACACGTTCTGGCGTGAGGTCGCCGCCGAGGAGAGCGCCGATGCGGCCCGGGCTGGCTAGGGGCCGCGCCGCCGGCAAGAGCGACGCGCCGTTCTGGTGGGCGGGCTTCGTGGTGGGCGGGGGAGAGGGGGCGGCGGCGCAAGTGCGTCCGCAAACGGCACACATGGGCCTGATGGGGTAAGATGTGGCCGGATCCAGCGGATTCGGGCATCGTCTTGCGCCCGTCGGGGTGTGCCGAAGGTGGAGACCATGAGCTGCCTGCGCCTGACTGCTGTTTCGTTGAGCCTTACGCTCTGCGCCTCCGGCTTCCTCGCTGCCGAGGCTGCGCCGGGTTTCGAGCCGGTCGTGGGTCCGCGGGGTCTCGTGGGGCCTGATGCGCCGCTCTCCGACGCGGAGCAGCGGGCGTTCGCGCGCCGTGTGCCGGCCGAAGGCCGCACCGCCGCGGCGGTCCAGGCCGCCTGCGCTCAGGCCGTCGCGAAGACCGTCGGCGCCGTGTTCCTCCCGGCCGGCGAGTACACCTTCGAGGTGGAGGTCGCCGTCCCCGCCGGGATCACGGTCTTGGGCGAGGGAGCCAAGACCGTGGTCCGCGCCAAGGACAGCCAGAGCCATCTGTTCCGCGCCGACGGGGACAGGGCGCGTTTCACCCGCATGAGGCTGCTAGGCGCCTCGGCCACCCGGAGCACCGAGAACGAGACCTACGGGATCACGGTCGACGGCAAGCGGGACGTGCGCATCGACCACTGCGAGCTGCTGGGGTTCAGCTATGCTACCGACTTCGCCGCCGAGGCGACGGCCCAGGTCGATCACTGCGCGATCCACCACAACTTGCGCGATGGCCTGGGCTACGGCGTGGCCATCTACTCGGGGGCCTACGTTCTGGTCACGGACAACGACTTCAGCCAGAACCGCCACTCGCTGGCCTCCAACGGCGCGCTGGACTGGAGCAGCCCCGAGAGGCTCGGCCACTACGTCCACAAGCCCGGCGTGCGCAAGACGCACTGGGCCTTTGTCCACAACCACGTGGGCAGCAACGACCTGACCGAGTATGAGATGGTCACCGTGGACACCCACCCGGGGATGGACGGCACCTTCCTGGTGGAGGCCAACGTCTTCGAGGGCCTCCGTCACGCGGTAGGCATCCGCGACGGGGCCGGAGTGATTCGTGGCAACCTGCTTCGCGACTTCCGCACCATCACCGCGTTCCGCCAACTCGTCGGCATCTCGGTTGCCTACGGCACCCACAACAACGTCGCCGTTGAAGGCTGCATGCCGCATGATATCGAGGTCGCCGAGAACACCTTCCTCGACGCCGGCAACCCGAAGTTCGAGAAATACCAGGTCGGCCGGGCCGAGAACATCACCATCGACGGCGCGCTTCTCCCGACGACCCGCACCGAGAGCCGCGTCCAACCACCCCCGATGCCTTGGCTTGCGCCGATGGGCGACGATGGCCGCTTGACCTGGCAAGAGGCCGGCTACGTGGCGCCCGGCACCGGCAGCGTCGCGGGCACCGTCTCCGATGCGGACGGGCACCCCGTGGCGGGAGCGGAGCTGCTGGTGGGTGAGCGGCTCGCGGCCACCGACGCGGAGGGGCGGTTTGCCTTTCCGGCGGTGTCCGAGGCCGCCGCGTTCGTAGCGGTTCGCCGGCCGGGGTTCGAGCTGGAGCTTGTCGGCCTGCGCGTCGAGGCCGGCCGGCAGGCGACGCTCAACGTCCGTCTCAGGCTGGATCGGACCAAGTCCGTGCTTTCCGCCGTGCGACTGGTCGCGCTCTCGCATCACTCGGCCACGGTGGCCTGGGAAACGAGCGAACCGACCGGTGGCGAAGTGACCTGGTCCTCGGCCGCCGGGGGCCAGGCGGTCACGGCTGTGGAAGCACCTGTAGACAAGCCCCGGACGGCCCACACGTTGGAGCTGCCCGATCTGCAACCTGCCGCCACCTACCGTCTCCGCGTCAAGGCGACCGACCTGGCGGGGAACGTGACCACCAGCGACGAGATCGTGCTGGCGACGGCGCCTGCCCCGGATCCCGTGCCGCCCGTCGGATGGGGCTACTACGTGGGCGCGGGCGTGGGCCTTTGGGGCCGCACGGCGCAGACGGCGCACAGCGGCGCTCACCGCGTCTTCCTTAAGGCGGTGGCCCCCGACGGCGGCGCCCTGAATGTGGCCCTCGTGGTCGGTGAGTCGGACGGCTACACGGGCGCCAAGGCCATGCCCGCGGTAGCAGGCGCCACCTATCGCTACACCTTCTGGGCCAAGGGCGACATCGGCGACGTGGGACTCCTCTTGATGACCTGGCAGACGGCCGCGGCGGAGCACAAGGATCGCCAGGAGGCCCGGCTGACCGCCTTCTCACCGGCCCCCGAGTGGAAGCCGTTCGCCGGTTCCTTCACCATGCCGCCAGGCGCGAACAGATTCGCGCTGCTGTTCCAAGTCTATCGCGAGGGGGCTCGGTGGGAGGAGCTGGGTGCGTTGTACGTCGACGACCTGGAGATGAGCACCGGGCAAGTGGCTGTGGTCCGGAACGGCGGAGCGGAAGACTGACGCGCATCGGCACACCTTTTTCATCTTGGCAAGGTCCAAACTCCCGTTGGCGTGGTAACGTTTGGGGTGTGGGCGGCGGGCGACCCGAACCATGGCGGGCTTGACCGGTTGGTGGCGGTATGCGGGCTTCGCGGCAGTGTGCCTGGGCACCTTCCTGGCAGGTGCCGCCGGAGTCGTGCGCGATAACGGCCGCATCGGGCAGGGCATTCTCGTCGAAAACGTCCCGGTGGGCGGCCTCACCCGCGCCGACGCCGCGCACCTGATCGCGCGCGAGCTGACCGGCAAGCTGCCCCCCACGCTGCGCCTCGAATACGCCGGGCAGGCCTGGACGCTCGATGGCGCATCGTTCGGGCGGCGGGCCAAGGCGGCCGAGGCGGCCGACGAAGCCTACCAGCTCACCCGCCCGGACGGCGCTGCCCGGCGCGTGGCACGCCGGCTCAAGGTGCTCCACCGCGGCGCCGTGGTGCCGCTCCACGTGGCCGTCGACCGCGACAAGCTCGAAGCCCTGATCGGCGCCGTGGCCGAGCAGGTGGACCGCGCGCCGCAGAATGTCAAGGTCCGCGACTTCATCGGCGGCCGGCTCTACTTCCAGGAAGAGCAGGACGGGCTCAAGGTCGACATTGCCAAGACCGCCGAGCGCGCCGCCGGAAGCGGCGCTTTTCCCCCGCCCGCCTTCGTGGAGCTGGCCGTGGAGCGGGTGCCCGCCAAGGTCAAACTGGCCGACGTGCGCCAGGAGTTCAACACGGTGCTCGCCGAATACCGCACCAGCATGTCGAAGGGCTACGACGGGGAGATGCGGGAGAACCGCGTCCATAACGTGCGGCTCTGCCTGCGGCGGCTGAACGGCACCATCCTCGGCCCGGGCGAAGTCTTCAGTTTCGACGAGACCGTCGGCGAGCGCAAGCCCGAGGATGGCTTTCGCTCGAGCTACGTCTTCTACCGCAAGCCCGACGGCACCATCGAGGAGAAGTGGGAATCGGGCGGCGGCATCTGCCAGCTCGCCACGACTATCTTCAACACAGTCCTCCGCGCCGACCTCAAGATCATCGAGCGCAGCAACCACAGCAAGCCGGTGCACTACAGCCGCCCGGCGCGCGACGCCACGGTCTACTACCGTGTGCGCGACCTGAAGTTCCAGAACACGCTGGCTCGTCCGCTGCTGATCTGGGGGCAGGTCGGCGGTGACTACGACCTGGTCATCACGGTGATCGGCGACGCGCGGGACAAGGTGCAGGTGGACCTGGATTCGGACTACTGGGAAGGCAGCACCGGCTCCGGCGGCACGCTCTGGCGCACGGTGAAGTCGCCGGCCGGCGACGTGCTCGTCAACCACGAGCGGATCTGCGACAGCTTCTACCCCTACGAGCCGCCCAAGCCGCCGCCCACGCCGCCGCCGGCCAAGGGCGCCAAGCCGGCGGCCTCCACCAGGCCGGCCCCCGAGCCGGAGCCGGCGAAGCCCGCCGCCGCGCCCGCGGAGCCGCCCGCCGCGCCCGAGCCCGGACCCGGCGTGGACCGTGAGAATCCCGAGCCGGCCGCGACCGAGGGCGGGGGGTGACGGTATGGAGCTGCTCAAACGCTTCCTCCAATTCGTCAAGCCGTACCGCTGGCGGCTCAGCGTCGTTCTCGCGCTGCTCCTCGTCACCGCCGGGATCGGCATCTGGCGGCCGCAGATCAACGCCTACATCATCGACGTGGGCCTCGGCGCCGCCCGGCTGGCCAACGGCACCGCGCCCAAGCCGGACCTCTACTCGCTCGAGCTGGGCATCCTGCTCCTCTTCATGAACACCCTGCTCGCGACGGGCATCGGCTTCTTCCAAGAGTGGCACATCACGTTCGTGGCCCAGCGCGTGATCTTCGACATCCGCCGCCACCTCCACCGCCACCTCCAGAAGCTCAGCATGAGCTACTACGAGTCGCGCCAGACCGGCCGCATCATGGCCCGCGTAATGTACGACGTGGACGCCATCGGCGGACTCGCCGGCGGCACGCTCGTCAGCCTCCTCTTCGACGCGGTCAACGTTGTGCTACTGATCGTCATCATGCTCCGCATGAGCGTCCTGATGACCCTCATCGCGCTGGTCGTGGTGCCCGCCTACGTGGGCAACTTCCTCTGGATGCGCAAGCGCATCCGCAAGGCCTACCGCCTCGTGCGCGAGAAGATCAGCGAGATCTCCGGGCAGCTCTACGAGAAGCTGGCCGCCACCAAGGTGGTCAAGTCCTTCACTCGCGAGAAGAGCGAGTCCCGGATCTTCATCCACCACCTGCGCGAGAACCTCAACCTGACCCTGCGCTCGGCACGGCTGTCGATGCAGCTCAACCGCTCCATCGGCATCCTCGCCGGGTTCGGCACGGCGGCAGTGTACATGATCGGCGGCTACTTCGTGGTCAAGGAGCTGCCGCGCGACCACCCCTTCACCCCCGGCCGGCTGATCCAGTTCAACACCTACCTGGGCATGCTCTACGGCCCCGTGCAGCGGCTGATCACGAGCAACGACGTGATCACCCGCGCGCTGGTGGCGGTGGAGCGGATCTTCGAGGTCTTCGACACCAAGCCCGACGTGGAGGACTCGCCCACCGCCCTCGACATTCAGGACATCCACGGGCACGTGGTCTTCGACAACGTGAACTTCGGCTACGACCCCGAGGAGCTGGTGCTGCAGAACATCAGCCTGGACGTGCAGCCGGGCGAGATGTGCGCCTTTGTAGGGCCATCCGGGTCGGGCAAGACCACCATGGCCAACCTGATCGCCCGGTTCTACGATCCGGTCACGGGCGACATCAGCCTGGACGGCACCAACCTGCGCGAGATCAAGCTGCGCAGCCTCCGGCGGCAGATCGGCATCGTGCTGCAGGAGACCCACCTCTTCACCGGCACCATCCGCGAGAACATCCGCTACGGCAACCGCCACGCCAGCCACGGCGAGGTCATCTCGGCGGCCATGGGCGCCAACGCGCACGACTTCATCATGGAGCTGCCCGAGGACTATGACACCGAAATCGGCGAACGCGGCGTGCGGCTCTCAGGCGGGCAGCGGCAGCGCATCGCCATCGCCCGCGCCATCCTCCGCAACCCGCGGCTGCTGATCCTCGACGAGGCCACCTCCGCCCTCGACAGCACGTCCGAGGCCCTGATCCAGGCCGCCCTCGACCGGCTCATGGAGGGCCGCACCAGCTTCGTCATCGCCCACCGCCTCTCCACCATCATGAAGGCCAACAAGATCGTGGTCTTGGAGAACGGCATCATCGTCGACGTGGGCTCGCACGAGGAGCTGCTCGAGCGCGGCGGGCTGTATGCCAAGCTCTACAACATGCAGTTCCGCAGCCAGGAGCGGGAAGAGGACGAGGCCGCCGAGGAGACCGCCCCGGTGGTCACCCCCGGGCGCAAGCCCGCCCAGCCGGCGCGCTGACCTGCCTACTTGTCCCGCGCCACGGGCCGGGTCACGCTACGACCGGAGCGGCTTCATGGATCTGCCCGGCCTCCTGGCGCTCGTCGACTCGCCGGAAGCCGGCGACGAGCTCCTCGCGCTGTTCCGCAATCTCGTCACCTTCCCCACCGTCAACACCGGGGTAATGCCCACGGGCCACGTGATGTCGCATCTCGACGTGGTGCCGCCCGGCGACACCGCCCGCTGGTCGGTGCCGCCGTTCGAGGCGGTGTACCGCGACGGCTGGGTGTGGGGCCGCGGCGCCAACGACTGCAAGGGTCTGGTGGCCGCCGAAGTGATGGCGCTGCGGCTGCTCGCCCGCCGACGGGTCAAGCTGCGGGGCGACATCCGGCTGGTCTGCGGCGCCGACGAGGAGTGCGGCGGCCGCTACGGTTTCGGCTGGCTGGCCGCCGAGCACGCCGACCGGCTGCGGGCCGACCTGGGGGTCAATGAGGGCGGCGGCGGCCTCGTGCGGCTCGCCGGCGGCGGCTACGGGTGCTGCGTGGCCAACGGGGAGAAGGGCCGGCACGAGGTGATCGTGCGGGTCCACGGGCGGAGCGGGCATGCGTCCATGCCGTGGCTGGCGGAGAGCCCGTTCGGGCCGCTCGAGGAGCTGCTCCGGCGACTGGCCTCCTACCGGCCGGAGCTGGACGTGGAAAGCGAGCCGATGCAGACCATCGCGCAGGTGTGGGGCGTGCCCTGCCCGGCCGCCGCCGAGCTGGATGCGTTTCTCGCCGCGCGGCAGCCCGCCGATGCCGAAGAGGTGCACCGCTACCGGGCCATGTCGCGCATGACCTGGGCGCCCACCGTGGTGCGCGCCGGCGAGAAGTCCAACGCCATTCCCGACGGCCTCGAGCTGCGGCTCGACGCCCGCACGCTCCCCCACCAGGACGGCGCCTGGCTGCGCGGCGAGCTGGACCGGGTGCTGGGCGACATTCCGGGGGTGAGCGTGGCGGTTGAGACGACGGCCGAGGCCAGTCGTTCGGCCCTCTCCTCCACGGCGCGCCAAGCCCTCGGGTCGGCCCTGGCGGCGGCGGGCGAGCCGGTGAAGGCGGTGCTCCCCTCGCTCTGCTCCGGCTTCACCGATGCCCGGCTGGTGCGGCCGCTCGGCACGCCGGTGTACGGCTTTGCGCCGCTGCCGCCGGGCATCGACCTGGCGCGCGTGGGCTGCCACAATCTGGACGAGCAGTTCCCCCTCGAGGCGGTGCGCTTCCGCACCAAGGTGCTCCTGGCCCTGGCTTGCGAGTGGTGCGGCTGAGCCGGTCAGACCACCACCGGCTCGGGTGCCGCGCAGCGCTCCAGGGCCTCCACAAAGGCCTTCAGCACGAGCGGTTTCTGCAGCACGGCCACCACGTGGGGGTGCCGGTCGAAGCCGTCCGCGTCCACCACGAAGGCGCTGAGGATGATCACCTTGACGCGCCGCGCCGGATCCTGGCGCTGGAGGTGGTGGAGGACGTCGTACCCGGTGCAGCCGGGCATCAGCAGGTCGAGCACGAGACAGTCCGGGGGCGCGACCCTCAGCTTGGCGACGCAGTCCAGCCCGGTCTCGGACTCGTCAACGTCGTGCCCGCGATCGAGCAGCACGGCGCGGAGTGTGTAACGGACCAGCAGGTCGTCGTCCGCCACATGCACTCTCATCGGTCTCTCCCTCGCCGCAGGGCGATTGGCAAGGGCTTGCCTGCCTTCCCCACGGGCGGCACGCCAGGACCAGAAACTCTCAGTCACACCCAGAGGCAAGTGTAGCTCACTGTCGCGACAAGGGTGTGGCGGAGGTGTTGCTTGTTTCTTGATTCGGCCCGGCGGGGGGTCAGGCTTCGGGTGGCACGGCGTCGAGGATGCCGGCGCTGAGGATGTAGCCGCGGAAGCGGCGAGTTTCGAGGAACCGACCCAGGTCGGCGGCCTGGTCGAGCTTCTTGCGGACGCGGTAGATGTGCACCTCGAGGGTCTTGCTGTCGGCCTCCACCTCGCCGCCCCAGACGAGCACCGAGAGGCGCTCCTTGCTCATCAGCACGCCCAGGTTCTCGCACAGGGCGCAGAGCAGGTCGAACTCCTTGCCGGGGAAGTCGACGGGCGTGCCGAACACCAGCACGCCCTGGGAGCGCAGATCGACGGTCAGCGGGCCGTACTGCCGGACGTGGCCCTGCGGCGCGCCGGAGCGCTCCACCGCCACGCGCCTCAGCGCGGCGCGGACCCGGCCCACCACACTTTCGCGCTGGAACGGCTTGGTGATGTAATCGTCGGCGCCGGCCTCCAGGCCGACGATCTCGTCGTAGAGCTGATCGCGCGCGGTGATGATGATGATGGGCACCTGCGAGAAGGCGCGGATGCGGCGGCAGCACTCGATGCCGTCGACCTCGGGCATCATGATGTCGAGGGTGACGAGGTCGAAGTCGCCGCGGCGGAGCATGGCCACGGCTTCGTCGGCGTTGAACGCCTCGTCCACCTCGTAGCCGGCGGCCCTGAGGATAATGCGCAGCAGTTCGCGGCTGTTGGCGTCGTCGTCCACCACCAGGATGCGGGCTTGGTTGATCGGCACGCGTCTCGCCTCCGGTGCCAGGCAGGCACCCCGAGATGATGTCCGGCGTAGGGGCGACCCCTGTGGTCGCCCGGCTCCGTCGTTCGGGCCACGCGCCGGACCCGGATGGGCGACCACAAGGGTCGCCCCTACGCCCGCCGGACAACGTCTCCAGCGCGCTGCTTAGCCGCTGCTCTGCAGGCGGGCGAGGAAGTGCTCGCCCGCGACCCAGGCCCAGCGCGCGGCGAGGAGGAGGAGCCAGCTCGAGACCATCATCCCGCCGAAGCTGCGCGCGGCGTCGGCCCACGAGCGGGCGAGGGCCTCGTCGCCCCGCCGGCGCGCCCGCACGGCCGCGGAGAGGCAGACCGCGAGCATGACGGGGAGCCCGGCCATGAGGATGCCGAGCGCCGCCTCCACCCAGTGCCAGTACACCAGCGCTTTGTCGAGCATGGCTCGGGTCCCGGGCCGCCGCCGGTGCGCCACTATACCACAGGCCCGCGGCGCGGCCAATCGGGGGTGGGCGGGCGGCCACGTCGTGCTTGACCGCTTCCCGCGCATCTGGTACGATCCCGGAGTCGAACTGAAATCGACACTCAAACTCAATTAGGAGGCCGGGAATGCGGACTGCCAAGGTCGTGACGGGGCGGGCGGCGGTGCTGGTCGGGGTGCTGGCGGCGGGTCTGGCGGCGGGTGGCGCGCGCGCGGACGTGCGTGATTTTGTCTGGACCTACCAGTGGTACACGCCCACGGTGGGCGAGAAGGAAGTGGAGGCGTGGTTCACCTACAAGTCTGACGCCCACGAGTACGAGCCGCAAATCGAGTTCGAGACCGGGCTCACCGACCGCTGGGGCGTGGGGGCCTACCTGACCTTCCATGGTGAGGATCACCAGTCCTTCCGCTGGCACGCGGTGAAGCTCGAAAACCGCTACCGGTTCGGCAAGTACCGGCCCGGCCGGGTGCTGCACGCGGCTTATCTGGAAATCGCCAAGGAGGACAAGGAGCCGGTGGAGCTGGAGGGCAAGTGGCTGATGTCGGTGTACACCAAGAACGACCACCACTTCGCCTTGAACGCCATCGCCGAGCAGAAGCTCTCCAGCCACGCGCCGCTGGAGTTCGGCTACGCCGCCGGGTGGTCGAAGGGTCGCGGCAATTGGCGGGCCGGCGTGGAGACCACCGGGCAGTTCACCGACCAGGAGTTCTACGTCGGACCTACGGTGGTCTGGGACGCCGCCCCCGGCACGCGAGTGCTGGCCGGGGTGATGGGCGGGCTCACGGCGCAGAGCAACGACTTCGTGGGCCGGCTCCTGGTGCAGCACGAGTTCTTCTGAACCTGGCGCCCGTAGCACCTGGAGCGCCGCTGAGACAGCGGCGCTCCGTCCGTCGTGACCGCCGCCGCGCTATCGATGCGCGCTTGACACCGTCCATCGGGGCCGCGTAGAATCCGCCCGCGAGCCGCTCTGCCGGCTCCTCGCGCGAAAGGCCGCGGCCCCATGGATCCTCTTGCAGGCCTCCACCTCACCACCAACTTCGGCGCCATCGACTGGGTGATCGTGATCGCCTTCCTGGTCGGCTCCACCTGGGTC
>JACPDV010000057.1 GCA_016183835.1 Armatimonadota bacterium | reverse complement strand
GCCGCGCCGAAGTTGCCGCCAATCCCGCTCCAGTCGCCGCTGAGGCGCTTGGCGTCCGACTCACAGAGCGCGGTGAGCTGGGCGCCCGTGATCTTCGGCCAGGCGTCGAAATGGGTCTTGCCCATGAACCCGATGCCGACCAGTCCCACTCTCGTCATGTCTCTCTCCTCCCGACCCCGCAGGCCGCCACGAACGCGTCGAACAGCGCGGTGCTGACCGCGTCCTCGGGCCCCATCACCTCGGGATGCCACTGCACGCCCAGCACGAACGCCTCGCCGGTGCCCTCCACCGCCTCGATGGTTCCGTCGAGCGCGAAGCCCACCGCCCGGAGCCCCTCGCCGACGCGGTCCACCGCCTGGTGATGATACGAGTTGACCGCCACCTTCTCCTGCCCCACCACCCCGGCCAGCCGTGAATCCGGCTCCACCGACACGCTATGGTGCACCATCGGCCCGCCCACCGGCTTCTGCCAGTGCTGCAGCCGCGCCACCGGATCGCTCACCAGGTCCTGCCGCAGCGTCCCGCCCGCGGCCACGTTGAGCGCCTGGATCCCCCGGCAGATGCCGAAGATCGGCAGCTCCCGCTCGAGCGCCTGCCGCACCAGCGGCAGCTCGAACCGGTCGCGCGGCACGTCCACCTCGCCCAGGTTTTTGTCCGGCTCCGCGCCGAAGAGGAGCGGGTGCACGTCGAGCCCGCCGGTGAGCAGGAGCCCGTCGAGCAGGTCGAGATACCCACCGGCCAGCTCGGGGGCAAGGTTGGGGATCAGCACCGGCAGCGCGCCGGCACGTTCCAGCCAGCCCAGGTAAGAGCCGTTGGCGCCGGTGGCGGTGTGGTACGAGCCGGTGTTGGCCAGGGTAGTGGTGGTGACGCCAATGCGAGGTGTCATGGTGCGCGCATTCGGCGGCGGCTCCGGCTCTCCCTCCTTGTCCAGCCGACCGGCCAAACGCCGTCACGCCTGGTAGGGGCGACCGGCAGGTCGCCCGTCCGCCCGTCGAGGGCCAGACGATGAGCCAGACGACGGGAGAAACCTGACCATGAGGATCACCTCCGTCCGCGCCCTCTGCCTCTCGCGCCCGCACGAGCCCGAGCGGCAGTGGTTCACCGGCACCTACCGCGTGTGGAAGGCCGACGCCACGGTCGTGGCGATCGGCACCGACGACGGCGTCGAGGGCATCGGGGAGGCCTGCTCCTACGGCGGGCCGCCGTTCATCCGCGACTGGGTGGACTGGCTCGCCCCGAGCCTGGTCGGCCGCGACCCCGAGGATCCCACCCTCGCCCCGCACCCCAACGGCCGCTCGGGCCGCCACGACTGCGCCGTGGCCGGCATCGACTGCGCGCTGTGGGACCTGCGCGGCAAGATCCGTGGCAAGCCGGTGGCCGAGCTGCTCCGGCCCGGCGCCGCTTCGCGGGTCAGGCTGTACGCCTCAAGCGGCTGCAGCTACGACTGGCGCGTCCGGCCCGAGCAGGTGATCGACGAGGCCGCCGGCTACCTCGACCACGGCTACACCGCGGTCAAGGTCCGCATCGGCACGCACTGGGCCTGGGACGGCGTCACGGTGGAACGCTTCCTGGAGCTGATGCGCGGGCTCAGCGGGATGGTGAACGGCCGGGCAGAGCTGATGGTGGACGGGAACCAGCGGCTCACGGAGGAGCAGGCGCTGGCAACCGCGCGCGGACTCGAAGCGCTCGGCTTCACCTTGTTCGAGGAGCCGCTGCCGCAGGCCGACCGCGAGGCCTACGCGCGGCTCAGCCGGCAGGTGGGGATCGCGATCACGGGCGGCGAACAGTTCACCACCGTCGAGCAGTTCCGGCCGTACCTGGACGAGGGCTGCTACCGGGTGGTGCAGCCCGACGTCGGATGGTGCGGGCTGAGCGAAGGGCTGCGCATTGCTGCGGCGGCGGACCGCTACGGGGTGGACGTGATGCCGCACAACTGGCACAACGGGCTGATGACCATGGCCAACGCGCACTACGTGGCGGCGCTCCCCAGGCCCAGGATGTGCGAGCTGTGCATGATCCAGGGCCCGCTGCAGTGGGGCATCCTGGCCGCTCCGCCGGCGATCCGCGACGGACACCTCGAGCTCGCCGGCCCCGGCTTCGGCGTGCGCCTGGCCGACGACCTCGAGGCGCGGTTCCCCTTCCTCGAAGGAGCGTATGGGGTGGTGGTGGAGCGGTAGGGGTGCCGGGTGCTTGGTGGTTGGTGGTTGGTGGTTGGTGGTTGGTGGATCGGGTGCCGCCTCCTTGCCAAGGAGGGGGCAGGGGGAGGTCCAGTCTAGCCCTCGGCCGCTACCTTCCCGGCGCCCCTGTTCGCTCCACCCTCAGCCACAGGTCGCCGCTGGACTCCGGGTCGAACGGTGCGCCCTGCAAATCCGCCGTGGCCGACAAGTCGCCCACCACCGCGAACGCTTCGCGCAGCTCGTCCAGCGTCCAGGCGCGGAGCCGGGTCTGGTTGAGCCGGCGCTGCCAGGCCTCGCCCGGCCGGCGGTAGAGCGCCGCGAAGGTGAACTCCACGGTGTGCGGCGGGCGGAAGTCGTAGAGCCGCTCGAAGACCCACTCGGTGCCATCGGGGTCGGTGTGGCCGCGGAGCGGGAGCCAGTGGTCGCCGCGCGCCATCGCCAGCGGCAGGTTGCGCAGGTGGCCGAGGAACCGCCCGCCCGGTCGCAGCACCTTGGCAATGTCGCGGGCCGTGCGGCGGAGCGCCCGCCGGTCGAGCAGGTGAGGCAGGCTGTTGCCGAGGCAGATCACGGCGTCGAACCGGCCCTCGCCCGCCGCCGCCATGCCGCCGAATCCGGCCTCGACGAAGCGCACCGGAAGCGCCCCGGCCTGGGCCCGCGCCTGTTCGAGCGCCTCGTGGCTGAGGTCGAAGCCCACCACTTCGCAGCCGCGCTCGGCGAGGGCGAGGGCGTGGCGCCCGGTGCCGCAGGCCAGGTCGGCCACTCTCTGCGCGCCGCCGAGACGCTCCATCAGGAGCGGCACCTCACGGCTCAGGCGCGCCGGCCAGTCGATGAAACGGTCGTAGATGTCGGCGAGGTCGTCGTACAACCGGGTCTCAGGAGGCGTCCGCCGAGCGGGAGGAGCGCACCTGCCCGGTGGCCCGCGGCAGCGCCTCCTCGCCTTCGAGGATGGCATCCGTGACCAGCCGGCGGAGCTCCTCCACCTCCTGCTCCAAGCGGCTCACGCGCTCCTCGCTGGCCCGGGCCTTGGACTCGCTCTTCAGCTTCTGGACGGCCAGCACGAACCGGAAGGCCATGGCCGGCAACACCACGAAGATCAGCACGAGCGCCACGATAGCCACGTCCATCATGCCCCTCCTGGAGACTCCGAACGTATCTCGCTCGTCAGGCGTTCGAACAGGCTCCGGTACTCGTCGTTGATCGTCAGCTTGCCAGCGGCGAGGTCGTTCTTCAGGCGTGCCAGGACCTTCTCCACCACCTCCGCGCGGGTCTCCGCCTCGCGCAGCCGGGCCTCGAGCGACAGCTCGGCCCAGCGCCAGCGGTACTTGAGGGCGTTCAGGCGCACGGCCAGACCAACGGCTAGACCCAGCGTCAGGAGGGAGAACCAGACCATACGCAGCCTCGTCAGTTGTCGCGCGGATTCGCCGGACGCGCGGGCGCGTCCTTCACAGCACGGTCACTTCGGCGGACTTGGGTGCGGCCGACAGCAGCTCGCAGCCATCCTCGGTCACCACCACCAGATCCTCGATCCGCACGCCGCCGCGCTCGGGAAGGTAAACGCCCGGCTCCACGGTGACCACGTTGCCCGTTACCAGCTCCTTCTCCCCGCTCACCGCCAGCCGAGGCTCCTCGTGGATCTGCAGCCCCACGCCGTGGCCCAGGCCGTGGCCGAAGTGCTCCTCGAAGCCGGCCTCGCGGATGATGGCGCGAGCCACCTCGTCCACGTCCTTGCCCACGACGCCGGGCCGGATGGCGGCGAGGGAGGCGATCTGCGCCTCGTAGACCACCCTGTAGACGTGCTGGAGCTCCTCGCTCGGCGTGCCCAGCGCCACGGTGCGGGTGAGGTCGGAGCAGTAGCCGGCGACGCGGCAGCCCAGGTCGAAGGTGACCATGTCGCCGCGGGCGAACGCCCGGTCGGTGATGGGCGAGTGCGGCAGCGCGCTGTGCGGCCCGGAGGCGACGATCATGTGGAACGCCGGCTCGTCCGCGCCGCGGCTGACCATGTAGTAGTCCAGCTCGGCCTTCAGCTCCCGCTCGGTGAGACCTTCGCGGAGCGCGGCGATCCCGCGCTGCATGACCTCGTCGCCCAGCCGTGCCGCGCGGCGGATCAGCTCGATTTCGCCGGGGTCCTTGACCTCGCGCAACCCCGCGACGAGGCCCCGAGTGGGCGCGAGGACCTCGGCGTCTTCGAGCGCTTCGCCGAGCTTCTCCCAGGCGTCGTAGGTGAGCTGGTCGGCCTGGAACCCGAGCCGCTTCACGCCCCGGTCGAGGGCGGTCTTGCCGGCCTTGAGGAGGAGTCGCTCGCCGGGCTCCATCTTGACCAGCTCCCACTCCGGCGCTTGCTCGGCGGCCTGCGTGAAGTAGCGGAAATCGGTGACCAGCGCCTGTTCGGCCGGGCCGATGAGCAGCGCGCCGCTGCTGCCGCGGAAGCCGCTCAGCCAGGCGACGTCGGTCATGTCGGTGATCAGCACGGCGGGCAGGCTCTGCTCTTCGAGCAGGCCGCGGAGACGGGCCAGACGGGTCATCAGCGCCACCTTTTCTGGATGATGTCTTTGGCTGCGTGGAGCGCGAGGAGGTACGAGCTGACGCCGAAACCGGCGATCTGCCCGATGCACACCGGGGCGGTGACCGACTTGTGCCTGAACTCCTCGCGGGCGTGGATGTTGCTCAGGTGGACCTCGATGGTGGGCAGGCGGACGGCCTTGAGTGCATCGCAGATGGCGATGGAGTAGTGGGTGTAAGCGGCCGGGTTGATGACGATGGCCTCGGCCCACTCCGCACACTCATGGATGGCGTCGACGATGGCGCCCTCGCTGTTGTGCTGACTGATGCGGACCTCGATATTGAGCTGCGCGGCGAGGGTCTGGATCTCGGCGTTGATGTCGTCGAGGGTATGGCTGCCATAGACCTCGGGGTCGCGCTTGCCGAGGAGGTTGAGGTTGGGACCGTGGATGACGCGGACGCGCATGGAGCGGCTCTCTCTGCGCTCAGTATAGCAGTTGCGCGCCAAGCCGCGAGAGCCCCGCCCTTACCCGTCCCCGCCGATGTTGAACCGCTGCTCGAACCACCCGGTCCCGTCGCGCACCCTCACCAGCAGCTCGTGGTCGCCCGGGGGGATCACGTGGTCGCTCTCGTATTCCTCGGTGCCCAGCAGGTATGGCGGGCCGGCGCAGTGCGTCACCAGCTTGCCGTCGAGCAGCAGGTCCATCTCGCCCTGCGGCAGCCCTTCCGTCCACACGCGGAGCCGCTCGTAGGGATTGTACTTCGCCGACGGGTCGATGGGGGGCGAGAGGTAGACCCCTTTGCTGCAGGCCGGCCGCTCCGCCTCCAGGTCCGTGAACCAGCGCTCCACCGCCGCGCTGCTCCCCAGCACCGCCACGGCGCGACGATCCTCCGGCCGCGCCAGCACGCGGCCGTCCGCCTGGTAGATGTACACCCCGTCCGCGCCGGCGCGGTACATCTCACGCACCCGCTGGAGCGTCGGCCCGGGCCAGGGCAGGCCCCACATCAGCCCGTCCACCGCCGGGAGCAGCTTCGTGCGGGTGCCCTTCACCGCCTTCAGGTACGGCCCGATGTCGTAGCCGAAGTGGCGGCCCTGGATGTTGCTGGGGCAGAGGTAGCCCACCCAGCCCTGCTTCGCCCAGGTGGCGTAGTCGAAGTTCTGCCACAGCCGCACACCCTTGGCCGGGAAGCGGACGAGGATCTCGACGCGGTCGTTCCGCCGCGAGTAGCGGTTGGCCAATGCGCGCAGGCGGCGCAGGAACGTGTTGCCGGTGGCGGCGGTGTCGAGCGCCTCGGGGTAGCGGCAGAAGTCGAGCGACAGCCCGCGCGCGCCGATCTCGAGTGACTCCTCGTAGAGTGAGAGCGCGTAGTCCTGCACCTCGGGCACCTCGAACCTGAGCGCCGAGCCACGCATCCACTCGGGGTGCGCCTTCGAGAAGTCGCCCTGTAGCGGGGTGCCGGGGTAGCAGTTGGTGGCGCCGAAGTTGGCGTGGACGCGGAGGCCCAGGTCGCGGGCGTAGCGCAGCTCCGCGTCCAGGCAGTTGGTGTAGAGCTGCATCCGGCCGACGTTGCGAGTGTGCGGCTCACGCTCGCCGGCCACCGGGTCGCCGAGCGTGTCGAAGTAGCAGGGGTCGGTCCGCCGCGACTCGTAGTTGACCTTGTCGCCGAACCGTCCGAGCTGGATGTCGACAATGCTGACCCGCGCCTCCCGGAACGCCACCAGCGGCTCACGGTGCTGCATCGTCTCGGTGACCAGCTCTTCGAAGGCCCAGGAGTACGGCTCGTAGTAGCCTCCGACGACCTTGTCGCGCGGACCCTCGAAGGGCGCGTCGAGGCGGCGGACCAGCTCCGGCGTGAGCGGCACCAGCTTGACGTAGTCGACCGACGCGGTTGACCAGCCGTTCCAACTGTGGATCTGGCGCAGCACCAGGTGCTGGCGGTCCATCGGACCCCAGCGCCAGAGGATCTCCTCGGCGACCCGGCCCGAGCCGATCCGCTCGTAGCGCTCGTCGCCGCTCAGCCGCAGCCCCGCTCCGCCGCCGCAGAAGAACACCGCGTACGGCCCGTGCAGGTCGAGCGGGAAGGTGAGCGGCTCCAGCGCGCGGTCGGGCGGCGACGGACCGTGGAGCACGGTGCCGCCCGAACCCGACTCCTCGGCGAGCCCGGTGCGGAACCACCATTGCAGCCCCGCCGGCTGCGTGGCAGAGGTGCTCACCAGCTCGGGCTGGAGCACCTTCCGCCAGTCGTCGGCGTAGACTACGTCGCTATTGTCGGCCTGGAGTCGGATCTGCTCGGCGTCGATCACCGGGCCGTCGGGAGCCTGCAGCTCCACGCGGAAATCCACGTCGACCTGGCCGTCACGCTCGGCCTGCGGGTAGGGCATGAAGACCACGGTCCGCGTGAGCCCTGCGGCGCGGCGCTCGGTGAACCGCCCCTCGGTGACCCACTGCTTCCAGTCCGGGCGCGTGGCGAGCAGCCGGCCGGTCTCCGAGAGGCGCGGGATGACCTTGGCCGGATGCCAGTCGTTCGCGCCGGGAGGCGACCACTTGCAGCGCACACCGACCTCGTCCGGCGCGCCGGTGGGCACGGCGTAGCTGACGTGGAAGTAGCGGGTGATGGGATCCACGGTGGCGGTCATGCCGAAGGCTCCTGCAGTCCACAGCAGGCCGAGGGCCAGCAGCCATGCCACCCCCTCCTTGCCAAGGAGGGGGCAGGGGGAGGTCAAGCGGCCCCGCTTGCGGCGAGCGTGGGAGGTTGGCGGTGCGTCACGCCGCAGGAGGCGCCGGCTCGGCCTCGGCAATACCGTTCCGCCGCATTGACAGGACCTCCCCCTGCCCCCTCCTTGGCAAGGAGGGG
>JACPDV010000478.1 GCA_016183835.1 Armatimonadota bacterium | reverse complement strand
CCACCCCATCTCCGCCTACCTGCTCTCGCCCTACACCACGTGGTACGGTTACCTGGGCTACCCGCCGCCGGATGCCGCCGGCCCCTACCGGACCTGGACCCGGGCGTACGAGAGCTACGGCGTGGTCCCCACCCTCTCCAACCCGACGCTGCGCTCGCTGGAGCACCCCGGCCCCGACCTGCGCGTCCGCCTCGAGGAGATGCGGATCCACGACCGCGCCGACCTGCGCCCCGACTTCGACGCCGATGGAGGGCCGGACGACAAGTGCGTGTGGCGCGGGCCCGGCGCGGCGCGGCTGGTCTACTCTCGCGACCCGGAAGGCGGCAGCCGGGCGACGTTCAACGGCCGCACGCTGTACCGCTACGTGCGCGGCCGGACCACCGTCCGTGGGCCGGAAAGCAACGGTCCGTGGCCGGCGTTCGACGAGCAGGGCGTCTACGGTCTCGATCCGGCGCGGACCTACCTGCTCGAGCCGCGGCCGCGGGACCAGCGTCAGCCGCATCTTCTCCGCCTGCCCGACGACGTGGTGGTGCAGGGCTTCCGCTGGAGCGCGGACGCGCTGCTCTTCGATCTCTCCCGGCAGATCCCTCGGCAGGACCTGCTGCGTGGCTTCGCGTCGGCCAGGACCGGCATCGCGGTGGACGGCCGCGAGCAGCCCGTCGGCGAGCGGGCCCAGCTCGAGGAGGCCGTCTCCACGTGCGGCGGGGTCACCCGGCCCGGCCTGTTCGCCCACCCGCCATGGAACGACCAGCAGGGCGTGATCGGCAGCGTGTTCGCCGAGTGGACGGTCACGCCGCACGGCACGGCGCCGGTCCTGGTGCTCTACGTCGGCCTGCGCGACGGCGCGGAGAAGGCAGACGGCGTCACGTTCAGCATCGCGGCCGATGGCCGGACGCTGTGGCGGCAGGACTGGAAACGCTGCGCCTGGCTGCCCGTCCGCCTCGACCTGGCGCCCTACGCCGGCCGGCCGGTGAAGCTGCGTCTGGCGGTGGAGAAAGGCCCGGAGGGTCGCGGCTCTTGGTGCTGGGCCGCCTGGGGCGAGCCGCGGATCGAGGCCGACCAGGGCCCCCGCGCGCTCACGGTGGACCTGCTGGCGCCCGGCCGCGCGGTGGCGGTGACCGGTGCGGGCGGGCACGCCGAGGTGGCGGTGGGAGCACCCGAGCACGGCCTGCAGCGCCACCGCGTCACGACCAGCGTCCCGGGCGCCACCTGCGTGCTCTTCCGCCGGCCGGAGCCGGCGGCGCTGCCGCTCAACCTGCGTACGGCGCCGTTCACTTGGACCCCGGTGGCCGGCGGCATGCCTCTGCCGCCGGACGATCGGCCGGGCTACCTCTCGGCCGCAGCGGGCGAGGGCCGCTCCGGCGGCGTGGCGCGGCCATCCCTGGTGACCCACCCGCCGAGCGACGGCTTCACCGCCATCGACTACGTCGTCACGCTGCCGCGCGAGACGCCCGCCGACCTGCGCTTCTCCTGCGCGTTGCAGGAGGGGGCGAAGAGCAACAGCGGCGTGGCGTTCCGGGTCACCGTCAACGGCCGCGAGGTGAGCCGCCACGACGTCTCCGGCCCGGACGGCTGGCACGACGGCCAAGTGGACCTGCGCGCCTTCGCCGGGCAGACCGTGCTGCTGAGCCTGATCGTGGACGCGCTGGGCGATGCCGTGTGCGACTGGGCGCGGTGGGGCGAGCCGCGGATCGTGGCGCGTCAGGCCCCCGCCGCGTAGAGCACCGGGTTGATCTCGCTCGCCGCCAAGTCGCCCGGCCGCAGGCCGGGCAACCAGCGCTCGCGATCGTCCACCCGGTTCGGGTTGTCGGTCGGGCCGACCCGCGAGCCATCGGCGAAGTAGATGACGGTCATCACCTCGCGCATCCGATCGGTGGCGTTGCCCGGCGCGCCGTGGAGCGTCCAGCCGTTGTGGAAGGTGGCGTCGCCCGCCTGCATCGCCTGACCCCTGACCAGCGGGAAGTCGTGCTCGTGGATGAACCGCTCGAACTGCGCTTCGGACTCGTCGCTGATGGGCAGGTCGCCCAGGTGGCCGCCGCGGTGCGAGCCGCTGGCGAAGTGCATCGGACCCATCTCCGGGGTCACGTCGACCAGCGGCATCCACATAATGAGCGTCGCATCGGTGGTCAGCGGCCAGTAGTGGTGGTCCTGGTGCCACGGGGTGTAGCCGCCGCCGGGCTCCTTGAACAGCGCCTGGTCGTGGTAGAGCCGCACCGCGGGCACGCCGAGCAGCTCCGCCGCCAGCCGGGCAAAACGGCGGGCGAAAACGAAGCGCCGGGCGCCCTCGTGGCGAGTCCACAGGTTCATCCGCTGGAGGAACGCCTTGCCGTAGGTGTCGCGCTCGGCGAGCGGGACCGACTCCGGCCCGAACCGCTCGACGGCGGCCAGCAGCCGCGGCCGCCAGACGGCGATCTCCGCGGCGGAAGCGACGCCGCGGAGCAGGATGTGGCCGTCGCGCTGGAACCCGGATACGTCGTCCGGGCTGAGCGGGTAATCGCCGGCGGGTTCATCGGGCAAAGACATCTGGACCTCTCGGGTGCGTGAGCTTGCCGCGGACCCGAGCCGGCGGCAGCGAGGTCAGTCTCGTGCAGGGGTGCCGCGAAGTCAGGCGGGCCGCTCACTGCGACGTGACGGCGTAGATGTTGGCGCTTCGGATGTGGAAGCGGAGACGGATCTTGCGCCCGGCCAGCTCGCGCGCCGACTTGTCACCCCACCGCAGGGGCAAGGCGATCTGGTCGGCGTTCTGGACCACGCACTTCTCCGCCTCGAAGCCCGGCACCACCTGGCCGTCTTCGCCCACCACGGCCGCCATGACGTAGGCTTGGGCGCCCGCGAACGAGCGCTCGGGCGACGGCACCGCCGCGTTGAGGCAGAGGTCCCCCGGCGGCATCTGGAACGGCACGGTGGAAAACTCGGCGTTGGCCCGGGCGCCCACGTAGCTGATGCGGTCCGCCTTCATGCCGAGCAGTTGGCTCCCGAAGTGGAACAGGAGCTGCCCGTCGATGACCATCGGGTTGTGGGTGATGCAGTAGACCCCGGGGAACGTGTCGCCCAGCGCGTTGACATCGCGGCAGGGCCGCTCCCAGCGCAGCCCGTCGCGGCTCAGCCACCACTCCGTGTCCAACTGCGGGCCGTGCTTGCGGGGCGCCAGCGGGCTGGCGGCGTAGTTGAGCACGACCATGTAGCTGCGATCGTGGTACCAGAACCCGATCCCGCGGTAGAACTCCATGTCCGGCGGGTCCTGGTCATCGGGCGTCAGCATCTGCTCGGTGGGCAAGGGCTTGTAGGTGCCGAGGCGGTTCCAGACGTCCATCAGCGAGTCGGTCGGCTCCCACTGCCGGCCGTCGGGGCTCGACCGGATGGCGATCACGCGCCGGTCGCGGAGCTGGTCGTTCTGGTTCTGCGGGTGCGTCCCGCCGTGGTCCTGGAGGTGCTTGACGAACGGCTGCAGCGTCTTGCTGCTGCAGATGAAGCGCCCGGCGACGGGGCTCCAGAACAGCCCCATCGAGTCGCAGTCGTAGAACAGCGGGTTGTGCGGATGCTCCGTCCAGCTCCGCCCGTCGGGGCTGAAGTATGCCCGGTAGCCGAAGCCGTTGTCATCCACTCTGAGCTTCAGCGCCAGGAACTCGCGCGCCACCGGGTTGTACGCCAGACCGAGGTGCGGGGTCCACGGTCCCGGCTCGGACTCGAACACCGTCTCGACGTTGTCGAACCGCGAGCCGTCGCGGGTCGTGGCGTGCACCAGCTTCCACGTGCTCGAGCCCTCAGCCGGCCCGCTCACGAACACCTGCCCGTACACGCTCCAGGCGCCGTCCGGCTGCGGCAGGCAGCAGGCCGGCACGAATCCGGGGTCCTCGCAGGCCCGCACTTTCTGCAGCGGCGTGGCGCCGAAGTGCAGCTTGCCCCACGGCTCGGTCACGTCCGCGGCGTCGGAGAAGAGCAGCTTCAAGGCCTCGCCGGGCGGCTGAGCCGTGGCGGCGCTGCCGAGGATCAGGCCCATGACAGCGAGTCCTCTCCGGCGGAGGAGCAGCATGCGTATCCCTCTCGTCCCGTGGTCTTCCGCCGCGCCGACCGGTTCTCCTTCGGCCGACGGCGCGCCGGAATGTGCGGCGCCGCCGCAGGCATCTCGGCCACGGGTCGCGAAGAACCGGCCAGGAGCAAACAAGTGGGCCATCGGTGCGTCGTGCTGCTGGGCGACATGGAGGGCATCACCGGGGTCTCGTCGTGGGACCAGGTGACCGCCGGCAACGACGAGTACGCCTACGGGCGGCGGCTCTACACCAGCGACATCAGCGCCGCGGTGCGCGGCTGCAAGCGGGCCGGGGTGGAGCGCATCGTGGCGCAGGACGGCCATGGGGCGGGAGGCACCAACAGCTTCCGCTCGCTCTTGGCCGACGAGCTCGAACCGGGGGCCGAGTACGTGCTGGGCCACCGCTGGGCGGCCTACACCGAGGCCTTCGAGACCGGCTGCGACGCGGTCGTGCTGATCGGCGCTCACGCCAGGGCCGGGGAGACGAGCTGCCTCAGCCACACCATCTCGGGCAGCGTCCTCAACATTCGGCTGAACGGCGTGCCGGTCAGCGAGTCGACGCTGCTGGCGGCGGTGGCCGGCACCTGGGGCGTGCCGGTGGCGCTGGTGAGCGGGGATGACGTAGTCTGCGCCGATGTGCGCAGCGTGCTCGGCGACCGGGTGGCGGCGGCCGTGGTGAAGTGGAGCACCGGCCGGTTCTCGGTGCGCAGCCTCTGCGCGTCCGACGGCGCGGCACGGATCGAGGAGGCCGTGGCGGAGTGCTTGCAGCGCGGGAGCTTCGCACCGCCCTACCAGCCCGCGGGCCCGGTGGAGCTGCGGATCGAGATGCTCCAGCCCGAGGATCGCCGCGGCTACCTGGATGGCCGTGAGACGACCGAGGAGGGGCGCGAGGTGGTGGCGCGCGGCGCGACGTTCAGCGAGGCCTGGCGGAAGCTCTGGCCGTACTGAGCCGGCGCCCTCACAGCAGCTCGCGGGTGGTCCAGCGGCTGGCGGGGTCGACGGCGAAGGCCTGGGCGTGGGCCACGCCGAGCTTGATCCCGTGCAGCCGGGTGCGGGCGTCGTACCAGTCCCAGTAGGGATACCCGCCCTCGCCGCGGCCGATGGCGTAGCACTTGAAGGCCCGCTCCCAGTCGGCGTAGACCTCCGAAATGTCGATGTAGACGTAGGGCTCGAACCCCTCGGCGTCCTCCCAGTTCTCGGCGTAGAGCAGCCGGCACCAGCCGATGGGCGGCAGACCGTCGAGGTCGAAGTGGCGGATGGCGGCCAGGAACAGCGGAGGGTGACGGCGAGCGCCTGGGCAGTGGGCTCGTCGTTGCGGATCTCGCCGTCGCGGAAGGGGAGGAAGTGGGCGCTGGCGCCGAGGGCCTCGGCGGCGGCTTCGGCCTCGTGCTGCTTCTGCGCGCCGTAGTCCGCGGCGGAGAGGGTGCGGCTGCCCTTCTCGCCGAGCGAGAGGTGGACGAGGTGGGCGGTCCAGCCGGCGCGGACGTGTTTGAGGAGGGTGGCGCCGGCGGTGAACTCCACGTCGGCGGTGTGGGCGCCGATGGCGACGATGATGGGGGAGTCAGACACGGGGGGCTCCGGGGGTGAGGAGGCGTTCGGCGCGGCCATCCGGCTCCCTCTCCATGCCGGTGCGCGGGCACCAGGACACCCGCAGGCATGCGCATCCAGCCAGCATGACCGCTTCCCCGCCGCCGAGGGCCGCGACCCCCCGCCTCACTGCCGCCCGCGACGGCTACCACGCCCGCCTGGACGCCCTGGCCGCCAACACCGCGGCCGGCAAGTGCTCGCCCGCTCAAGCCCGGGCCTGGGCCGCCGCCAGCGGCCGCGGCTTCCTCCACTTCGCCCAGCAGGTCGGCCACGCCGAGCACCTCGGCGACGACGGCGTCCGCCGCGTCATGACCCCCGGCGCCGAGCACTGCACCACCTGCCCGGGCAAGGCCCGCACCTTCGGCAGCCTGGCCGAGTGTCTCGCCGAGACCGGCGGCTGGCCCGGCGACGGCTCCGACGAGTGCCACGGCAACTGCCTCTGCCACCTCGAGCCGCAACGGCTCTACAGCGTGTTCGCGGACACCTCGCAGTCCCTGGTGCGGCGCGGCGGGTCGAGTCGCTGGCCCACCACCCCCACCACCTCCAACACCCCCTCCCCGTTGACGGGGAGGGCCGGGGTGGGGTCCGGGGCGGGGGCTCCGAGCGGCCCCGCTACCACCTCTCCTGCGCAGGTACGGAGCGAGCCAACGGGAACCCTTGGTCCGATCGCGGAGGCCGAGGCCTTGCTCCAAGCGAAGCGCGGGATCCCGCCGGAAGACCAGGTCCCACCCGAGTACCGGGAGATCGAGCGGTGGGCTTACAAAGACCACTACCTGACAGCGTTGAGGCCACCGCCGGAGGTCCTCCAAGTAGGCCTGCCAGGCGCCATCGGACATGCCGGCCATGGACGATGGCATCCCCTCGATCTGGTCCATGACGAACAGTACGACCGTCCTGCGGGCTGGGAGCCTGACCCCCGGGCGACGCAACTGGCCCGCCAAGCCGCTCTGGAATACCTCGCCGGCCTGGGCTTGCGTGACGAACACGCCGAGCAAACGCTCTGGGCCCTCAAGCGCTGGTCACAAGGCCACCACGGGGATCCGCGCGTCGTGGGACTGGTGGACCGCTACTTGGCCGTCGCTCCGCCTTACCCCGGGCCAATCCTGCGCGGCCTCAGCCTGCCTGCCGCCGCCGATGGGTGGCCCGATCTGACGCGCTACGACCCGCGCATCTTCGAGGGCGAAGAGCGCCTCGTCCGACCCGCGGGAAGACCCATCGGGATCGACATCGAGCGCGCCTTCCGCGTGCCACGGCCCAAGGCATTCTCCGGCGGCCGGCCGCTCCCCGGCAATGTCTACGAGGTGCTGGAGGTGCCGCACACGGGGGGCAGCATCCGCGGGTTCAGCGTCTTCTGGGCCCAGGACGAAGTCATTCTCCCGCGCAGCGTCCACTTGGTCCCAATCCGCTCTGCACGGGTCCTCAACCCTGACGGTCAACCGTGTGCTATACTCCATCTCAGGGTGCGGCGCCAATCATGAAGGTGACCCCTTTCCGGCTCCAGGTTTTGCAAGCGGTGGCCCTGCTTCTGAGCGACGGCCGCGAGGAACTAGGCCTGGCCGCGATCTGGCGAACCATCGCAGACCAGCACTTGCGACCCAACCGCCTTCATGCCGCGCTGGACGCATTGGTCGAAGGCGGACTGCTGATCCGTCGCCCCGTCTTTCCGAGGCTCATCGTAGCCCTCACCCCCGCCGGCCAGGCCGCCCTGGACGCCGCCACCGAGCCCGCCCGCCCCTAACCCGTCTGCGCCGTCACCGCCGCCACCCGCGCCTCCTCCATCGCCCCCCGCGCCGCCGCCCACTCCGCCACCTGCTCCGGCGTGCGACCCAGGAACTCCGCCGTCTGGCTCAGCGGCATTCCCAGGTCGTCGGCGAGCTGCGCCGCCTGCAACGCCTGCAGCGGGTCGAGCAGCAGCACCTGCGCCCACACCGTCAGCACCTGCGCCGGCCCCTCCCCCGCCATCGCCAGCCACAGGTCGAACAGCCGCTCGAAGGCCGTGCTCCAGACCTCCTGATAGCTCTCCAGCTTCTTCAGGTAGGGCGTCATCGCCATCTGCAGCGCCACCCCCGACGGGATCTCCGTCTGGTGCGTCAGCCAGGCCCGGGTAATGCTCGCCCGGCCCAGCATCATCGCCGCATCGGGATTCGGTCAGCCTGCTGAATGGCCACCCTCCGGTCGCGGCCCCGCCTCCGCGATGATCCGCTCCGCCTCGCCCGTCCCCGCCACCTCCTCGAACCCCCACCGCCCCACCAGCCCGTCCTTCACCACCTCCGGCTCGCCCCCGCCCGCCGCGCGGACCGCCGCGATGTTGCTTCGCAGCTCCTCCGGCGAGAGCGCCCGCGCGTACAGCCGCACCTCGTCCAGGTCGCCCGGGAAGGTGCAGAAGCGGTCGTTGCGCGCGCCGAACGTCAACGGACCGGGGTGCGCCGCGCGCGGCCGGCCGATCCGCAGGCTCGCCGTCTCCTGCCCGTCGCAGTACGCCCGCAGCGTCTCGCCGTCGTAGGTCATCGCCACCGGCGTCCACGTATCGGGCTGGAGCGTCTCCTCCTTCGCGTCCGCGCGGTAGAAGTTGGCGTCGCCGCCCCCGCCGAGGTTCAGGTAGGCGCTCACCTTCCGCCCGTCGATGAACAGTGAGTAGTTGCCGTCGACCCACTCGTTGGGCATCTTGCAGGCCACCCAGCGCCGCGCGTCGTTCCCCGTGGGGAAGTCCTTGAGGCGGATCCAGGCCTCGACCGTGAGCTGCGGCGGGTCCAGGTTGCCCGGGTCGGGAATGTCGATCCCGGAGCTGCCACCGGCCAGCGCCTTGCCCACGATCCCCGGCACCGTGCGGAGCAGGCCGAAGAAGTTGTCGTGGTAGGAGCAGGTGGCGACGCGGTTCTGGGCGTGGTTGTTCTGCGCCAGGAACGAGGGCACGTCGTGCACCACGTTGCCCGTGACCTCGATCTCCGAGCTGCCCTCGTCGGTGTAGAGCCCGCCCGGTCCGCCCGGGCCGGCGTCGTGAATGTGGTTGTAGCGCACCACCGTGCCGGGCTGACGGCTGAGGGTGTAGACCCCGCCGCCGTCGTTGCGGACGCGCATCAGGTCGTGCAGGTGGTTGTACTCGATCACGTTGTCGCGGCAGGTGGTGGGCGTGGCGTAGATCACCGGCGAGACGTAGCCGCCGCCGCCCGCGTCGGGCATGCCCCAGCCCCAGCCGCCCGAGATCGCGGTGTAGGGGATGCCGAAGACCTCGTTGTGGGCGATCACCGTGCCCTCGGTGTAACCGTAGAAGACGCCGATCGCATCGGTGTACTCCACCCCGATCTGCGTGATGGTGCAGTCCTCCACCCGGTTGCCCTTGACCGTCCGGCGCGGGTCGTCGGGGTGATGGTCCTGGCGGGTGACGTCCCCGATCTGGATCCCGCTGGCGGAGATGTCCTGGAAGCGGCAGCGCGAGACGAGGTTGTCCTGCGCGCCGTTCTGCAGGTCGAGCCCGGCGCCGCCGAGCGCGGTGAAGGTGCAGCCGGCGAACGTGACCCGCTGTGCGGCGTCCACCAGCAGGTTGGCCGGGCTCCGGACCGCCTCGCCGTTGACCGGCGTCCAGCCGTGCTCGTGCTCGGGCCGGGCGTAGCTGTTCTCCGGCCAGGCGATGAAGTTGGCCTGCACGTCGGGGTGGCCGAAGTCGGTGCACGGCCGGAGCCAGGTGGCGTGGGCGAAGGTCAGCCCTTCGAAGCGGATGTCGTGCGCCGGGCGGTCGAGCGTGCCGCGCACCTCGACGAGCATCTCCAACCGCGGGGCGATCACCTCCGCTTTGGCCATGTCCTCGCCCTCGCGGGGCAGGTAGTAAAGCGTGTGCGCCGGGCGGTCGAAGTACCATTCGCCCGGCTGATCGAGCAGCTCGAGCGCGTTCTCGAAGTAGCTCGGCAGGCCGGCCGGAGCGCCGGCCTTGCGGCGGCAGAGGAAGAAGCCGGGCTGCGCCATCGTGATCCGTGCGCCGTCGGCGGCGCGGGTGATGCCGGCGAAGCGGGCGATGCTGTGGGTCCACGAGTTATAGTAGCCGAACTCCATGTCGGTCGGGTTGCGCCAGTCGGCGAGGGCGGCGTCGGGGACGGTGTAGCCGGCGGGCTCGATCCTGCCGAGCTTCTGCGGCACGAAGCCAGTCGTGCCGGTGGTGCCCGGCGGGTTGGTGGCGTTGATCAGCTCGGCCTTGTCTTCGCCCCACGGTTTGAGTCCGGCGGGCACCGGCCCTCGCGCGCGCTGCGCCCGGTGACCGTTGACCCAGAGCTGGCGGAAGTTATCGAGGTCCACGCGCGCCTCGAACCGGCCACCCGCATCGGGCTGCCAGCCTGCCACGGGCACACCGCCGCTGAGCACCGGCTGCTCGCCACGGAAGGCGATCCACGTCTCGCCGGAGTCCTCCGAACCGAGGCGGAGCGGCTGGTCGAGCCGGTAGATCCCAGTGTGGAGGATGATCCGCACCGCCTCGGCGCCCCTGGCCAGCCTGGCGCGGGCGGCGTCGCGGGCGTGCTGGACGTTGCCGAACGGCCGCGCGGCGGTGCCCGCGGAGCGGTCGCTGCCCGTGGGCGAGACGTAGAGCTCCTCGGGCGCGGCGGCGGCGAGGGCCGGCAGGGCAAGGAGGATGAGCAGGGAGGATCGGTGGGACACAAGTGGCTCCGGCGGACATAGGTTCGGCGGGCCAAGGCGGCGTCCTCTCGGCTCTGGCCCGGCGGCTGAAGCCGCAGCTACCATCCGAAGTCCGCCTGCGCGGACTCCGGATCCGGCCAGTCCACGAAGGTGGACTTCGCATGGTTGCCGCGGTTTCCAGCCGCCGGGCGCAGCCATCGCCCCATACTGACGAGCGATGCCCACCACCCTCACGCTGGCACACCGTGGCGGCCTGAGCCGCGCCGACTCCGATGGCGGGCCGCCGCTCTACGAGGCCATCGGCGGCGCGCCCGCCGTGGCGCGTCTGATCGACGGGCTGTACGACCGGATCCAGGCCGACCGCGGCCTGCGCCCGATGTTCGGCGGCAAGGCCGGCATCGCCAACGAGCGCGGGCAGTTGAAGGCGTTCTTCGGCGAATGGCTCGGCGGGCCGGAGCGCTACCGCGCCGAGGCGCTGGTCGGGGCCGGGCTGCGCCAGCAGCACAGCCACCTGCACCTCAGCGCCGGCATGGCGCGGCGCTGGCTGAGCCACTTTGCCGCCTCAGCCGCCCGAGCCGTGCCAAACCCCGCTGCGCGGGAGGAGCTGCTGGAGCGCACCGAGCGGCTGGCGATGGGGCTGGTCAATCAGGCCGCCGAGCCGGCGCCGAACCAGCGCCTGCGCTGCTGCCACACGCTTGGAACGGCGGAGCTCACCGCCCTCCTCAAGCGCGACGAGCCGGCCGGCTCCGACGCTCTGGCGTCCTATGCCACCTGGTCCGAGCACGAGCGCGACGGCCTGCTCCACGACGCGGTCGCGGCCGGCAAGGGCGGGCTGGCCGCCTGGCTCCTCGAGCACAGCGCCGACCCTAACCGGGCGGTCTGCGTGCGCTGGACGCTCCACCTCACCCCGCTCTGCACCGCACGGTGGAAGAAGCGCGCCGCCATCGCGGAGCTGCTGCGGAGTCACGGCGCGCTGGACGACGTTTTCACCGCGGCGTTCCTGGGCGACCTGGAGGCGGTCCGCCACATGCTCGCCGCCGAGCCCGCGCTCCTGGAAGCCGAGGATCCCGCGAGCGATGTGCAGCGCCACACGCCGCTGGACCACGCCGTCTACAACGGGCAGGCCGAAGTGGCGCGCGAGCTGCTGCAGCGCGGGGCGCGGCCGTGCGAGTTCAGCAGCCGCCAGGTGGCCTGGGCGGCGGACGCCGGACAAGTGGAGCTGACCCGCATGCTCCTGGACCACGGCGCACGGGCCGACGGCGTGGGCGCGGGGCGATGGGTGCTTCACCCCGCGCTCGCGCGGCTGCTTCGGCAAGCCGGCGCGACGGCGAACCGGCCCGCGGGGCAGTGGATCTGGGTCTCGTGCTGCGGCAACAACAGCCAGCGAGACGACCCGGCGTACGTGGCGGCGCTGCTCGACTGCGGGGCGGACCTGCAGGCCAGGCTGCACGGCGCCACGGCGCTGCACTTCGCGGCGAAGGCGGGGTTCCTGGGGGCGTTGCGCGTGCTCCTCGAGCGCGGGGCGGACGTGGCGGCGGTAGATAACGAAGGCCGGACGGCGATGGACTGGGTGGGCCGCTCGGGAGCGAGGGCGGACCGGGAGGCGGTGCGGCGGATGCTGGCGGAGGCGGGGGCGGGGCGGTGAGCGGGAGACCGATCTGGATTGCGGGCCCCCTCCCCTGCGCCAGGGAGGGACGGGGTGGGGGCCGGCCCGTGCGACGTGGCGCGTGACCGGCTCCCCTCCCGCCTCGCCCCGCTGCGCAGGGGGAGGAGCAAGACGCCTTCGGCGGTACAATGGCAGTGTCGGCCGTGCACCGACGCGAGAGGACGTGCCCGCCATGCCGAAGGTCAGCCCTGAGATCGCGCTTTGCGTCCTGCTCCTGTTCGCGCTGACGTGCTCTGCTGGTGCCGCCGACGGCGGCCTGACCGTCCGCGACGGGCAGCTCCTCCGCGATGGCAAGCCCTTTCGCGCCTTCGGCCTCAACGTCCGCGACCTGGCCGACGACATCCTCGACAAGGGCGACGCCGCCACCGACAGCTTCGCCTGCCTGAAGTGGCTCGGCGAGCAGAAGGTGCCGTTCATCCGCTTCTGGGCCAGCTACTTCAGCGACCGGCAGAAGTACCTCGCCGATCCCGAGACCTACTGGCGGCACATGGACCTGCTGGTGGACGCCGCGGAGCAGGCGGGGGTGGGGCTGGCGCCGACGCTGTTCTGGGACTCCTGGAACGTGCCGTGGGGCTTCGGCGAGCACTGCCGCGACTGGGGCGACGAGACCAGCCGCACGCGCGAGTTCATGGAGCGCTACGTGAGCGAGTTCGTCACGCGCTACCGCGGGCGCCAGGCGGTCTGGTTCTACGAGTTCAGCAACGAGAACAACCTGATGTGGGACCTGCCGAACACGATGGAGTTCCTGCCCGAGAACCAGCGTGTCGAGGCCAACATCGCGCGCTGGCAGGTGGGCCGCGAGAGCATCGCCGCGTTCGGCCGGGCGGTGCGGGCGCTGGATCCCGAGCGGCCAATCTCGTCGGGCTGCTCCGAGCCGCGCGCCTGCCAGTGGCACCTGGCGAACACCCCCGCCACGCCGTGGCAGGCGGACACGCTGGAGCAGTTCACCGAGGCGGCCGGCTGGACCGCGCCCGACCCGGTGGATCTGCTCTGCGTTCACAACTACCAGCCGTTCGGCAAGTACGGCTCAGCCACGGCCCGCACAGAGATCGGCCGCGACGCCGGGATCGCGGAGAAACTCCACCGGGCGCTGTACATCGGCGAGTTCGGCGTGTTGGACGGGGATGGGAAGCTGGAGCCCGGGTTCGACGCCAAGCTCTACGAGCAGCGGGCGCGCGACGTGTTCGAGGTGATCTACCAGAACAAGGTGCCGCTGGCCGCGTGGTGGGTCTACGCACCGAAGCCGTGGGGGTATGGGATGGGGGCGGTGAACCCGGCGTATGGGAAGTTCGATTTTGTGGTGGGGCTGGTAAGGGAATACAACGAGCGGATTGCGAAGGATCTGCAGGCAGCCCGTCCGGCCCCCTCTCCCGCCGGGAGAGGGAGGGGGTGAGGGCCGACCGAGGCGAAGCAGTGGGTTGGCAGATGCGATCCGGCTACCGGTTACGATCAGCGCCGAGGCGCCGATTCTCGTGGTTGGCGGCCTTGTCGTTCGGATTCGTCTTGGCTGCGGCTCGTCTGACGATGCTGGCGGCGATCAGGCTTACGGGGCCGGGGGAAGCGGACGATCTGCTCCGCGTTGCTGCCGTCTGCTGCAGCGTTGCGATTGTCGCCGGAGTAGGGGCCGCAGCGCGAGGAGAGCGCCTTCTCGGCTGGTCTGGTCTCATGGCGGGCGCGTACATACACCTGCACTGGGTGGTACTGCTCTTCCGTCACGGCCCGATCTGTTCGCAGTGAGCCTGTAGGCCAGCCGTAGGGCGTGCTGCTGGGTGTGTCCAAATGCCTCACGCCAACCCATTGTGGCGCGGGCGCCCTCGCCCGCGATCCGCTCTGGGAGCTGCCTGGTGGAGATGCGGC
>JACPDV010000477.1:8246-14295 GCA_016183835.1 Armatimonadota bacterium | reverse complement strand
GACTTCGCCGCTCACCAGCACCTGCCCGGGCCGGTCGACGACGTCGCCGAAGGTGCGCAGGTAGACCACGTCTCCGTCTTCGAGCAGCATGTTCTGGGTGACGTCGCCTGCCAGGAGGGCCTTGGCGTCGGGCCGCAGCACCACGGCCTGCGAGCCGCGCCCGCGGCTCACCTCGCAGACCAGGAAATCCGGGTCGCGCGTCGGCCCGCCCGCCATGAAGAGCAGGTCCTTGAGGGTCAGTCCATCGCTCCGCTCGTAGTCGCCCTGGCGTTGCACGTCGCCCCAGATCTTGACGTTCGGCTCGCGGAAGACGGCCTCGTCGTAGCGGTAGACGTGGAGGGTGTCGCCGTCGGCGAGCGGGAAACCGACAGGCTTGACGCGGAGATCGAGCGGGATCAGCCGGGTGCCGCCGTCCGGCAGCAGGCGGCGCACCTCGGCGCGCGTCAGGTAGGCATCGGGCAGGACGCCGGCGCGGTAGACCAGGTCGTCCACGGTCATGCCTTCGGCCAGCACGTAGAGGCCCGGCCGGTAGACGGCGCCCTCGGCCTTGACCGACGGCTCGTGGCCGCGCACCTCCTGGGCGTTGATCACCTCGAGGCTGTCGTCGTCCTCGAGCGGCAGGTCCTGCTCCGGATCGCGTTGCAGGGCGCGGTCGAGGTCGACGCGGAAGAGACGCGAGCGGCCGTTGGGCAGCGCCCGGGTGAGGAAAGCAACCTGCCGGTCGGCACGCGGGGTCAGCCCGCCCGCCTCGTCGATCAGGTCGCTGACCCGCATGCCGGTGCGGCGCGGGAAGCTGCCGGCCTTCATCACCGCGCCGGTCACCGCCACCAGGCGCACGGTGGGCACGAAGGTCCGCACCTCCAGCCGGTCGTGCGGCCGGATCTCGAGGTTGGCGGCCGGATCGCCGGCCAGCGCCTTGTCCAGGTCCACGTAGAGCACCTGCACCTCGTCGCTGCCGGGCACCGGCCGGTAGAGCGTGGCGCGCAGGCCGCCCTCGGGGAGCACCCCCCCGCACTCAGCCAACAGGTCCCGAACACGCATCCCGGCGGCGCACTCGAACATCCCCGGGCTCTTGACCGAGCCCGTCACCTCCACCGACACGTTGTCGGGGATGAGCTGCTGCACTTCGAGCTTGTCGTTGGTCTGGAGGACCACGTTCTCGAGCGGATCGCCCTGCAGGGCCTTGGCGATGTCGACGTAGACCACCTCGGTCTCGGCGGTGCCCGGCCTTTCGCGGATCAGCTTGGCGCGCCGGCCCGAGCGCGGGAGCAGCCCACCGCCCAGCTCGATCAGGTCGGCCACGCGCAGTCCTTGCGTCAGCGGGTAGCCGCCTGGCCGCCGCACCAGGCCCGTGACCGCGACCGAGACCATCCCGCCCGTCTCGCTGAGCAGCGCGACGGTGATCTGGTCGCCGTTGGCCAGCACCGGGTTCGGCTCGGGCCTGCCGCCGCGGGCCAGCGGCGTCAGGTCGCACACGGTCTCCACCGGCTGGCCGGTGGCCGTGGACAGGATCCGGGCCTTCGGCGCGGCGCCGGCGGCCAGCCCGTGGGCCTGCCCGAGCACATCCGCCAGGGTCTGGGCGGCCTGCATCACGTAAGCCCCCGGCTGCTTGACGGCACCGGTGACGGTGACCTCGATGTCCGGCTGCTCCTCGGCCGTGGGCACCTCCACGCGGTCGCCCGGCTGGAGCGGGATCAGGCTCGCGGCGCCGCCGTCGAGGAGCTGCGCGACCTCGAAGTTGAGGCTCTGCAGCCGCCCTTCCGCGCCCGCGCGCCGGATCATGCCGAGCGCGCCGAAGCCTTGCCGCAGCACGCCCTGCGCCTGCTGCACCAGGTCGCCGAGGGTCATCCCGGGCCGGTAGCCGTACTCCCCCTCCAGCCCCACGGCGCCGGCGATGATCACCGTGTCCGCCGCGCGTCCGAGCGGGAGCAGCCGGATGGCGTCGCCGTGCTTGAGCGGCTCGAGGTCCGCCTTGCCGGCCAGCGCGTCGGCCAGGCTCCACTCCTGCCGCGTCTGCCGCCCGTCGGCGTTGACCCGCACCACCTGCACGCGCGCCGCCCGGCCGGTGGGACCGCCGGCCGTCTCCACCACCTGAGCCACGCCGCGCTCCTCGCGCAGCTCGTAGCGTGCCGGCCGCTGCACCTCGCCGTCCGCCGCCACCAGCAACTGCGCGTCGGACACGTGGATGCTGTCGCCGTCGCGGAGGGCTGGGTTGAGTGCCGGGTCGCCGCGCAGCAGGTAGCCGTAGAGGTCGATGGTCTGCATCTTCCCCTCGCGGTAGAGCCGGATGGTGCGCAACGAGGCGTAGGCGCCGGGCCCGCCCGCGGCGGCGATGCCGTCCACCAGGGTGGCGTAGCCGCTCAGCACCACGCTGGCCGAGGGCTGCCGCACCGCGCCGGTGACGCGGATGCGCAGGTCGTGCAGCCCGATGAAGAGGATCCGCACTTGCGCCTCGCGCGGCCCGCGCCGGCGCAACTGCGTGGTGACCAGGTCCCGGAACGCCACGACGCTCAGGCCCGCCACGCGCAGCGAGCCGACCGGGTCGAAGGAGATGGTGCCGTCCGGGAGCACCGTCGCCTCCACGGTCTGCGGCGCCAGGTAGCGGTTCCAGAAGGTGATCTCCACCTGGTCGCCCGGCTGCAGCTCGTAGCCCGGGGGCGGGTTGAAGACCACCCGGTTGGGCGGGCCCGCGGCCGGCGTGCCGGTCGGGCCCGGGGGCGTCGTCGTGGGTAGCGCCGGCTGCGTCGGCAGACCCGGCTGACCGGGCTGCGGCAACGGCGCCGGCTGCGTGGGTTGGGCCGGGGGCACGGGCTGGCCGGGCACGCCGGGCTGGCCGGGCTCGACCGGCTGGGCGGGCGGCACGGGAGGCAAGCTGATCAGGGGCGGGATGGGCACCGCGGTGGGCGGCCGCAGCACCACCGGGGCGGCGCCGGCGGGCTGGCCCTGGAGCGTCTCGTACAGCGCGGCGGTGTCGTTGATGAACAGGTCGGCCCCGAAGAGCGGCAGCATCCGCCGGGATTCGGCCTCGATCTCGGCGACCAGCCGCTGCAGGTTGGGCACGCCCTGGGCCACCACCTGGAGCCGCAGCAGCGCCGCGGGCTTCTCGACCGGCACCGGCTCCTCGGGATTCCGTCGCTCACGCAGGGGCCGGCCCTCGGCGCCCTCACCCGGTGGCGGGCCCTGCTGCTCCGGCTCGGCGGCCCCCGTCTGCCCCGGCTGAGCAGGTTGGCCCGGCTGCCCGGGCTGAGCGGGTTGGCCCGGCTGCCCGGTTGCGGGCTGGCCCGGTTGCCCCGGTTGCCCCGGTTGCGCGGGCTGGCCGGGTTGGCCCGGCCCCGGCTGCGCAGGCTGCCCCGGCTGAGCGGGGGCCTGCACGGGCACGAGGTGGCGCGATCGCAGTGCGCTCGAACCCCCTTGCCGCGACGCGGCCGGCAGGGACAGGAGACAGAGCACCGCGAGCAAGGTCCAACCATGACGTGAGCGCATCGGCTACCTCATCCAACCAGTCCGGCAGGCTGGCACACGGGTTGGGGCGGGAAAGCCAACGGTCGGATTCGAACCGACGACCTGCTCATTACGAGTGAGCTGCTCTACCAACTGAGCTACGTTGGCGGCGGCGGGGAACGGCCCCCGTTCCGGCACGGCCGCGGACGCGCCGCGCTGCTGCTGCAACCGGTCTCGTCGCACCGTGTAAACGTAGCACCTCCGCCCGTGCCTGTCAACCGCCGGAGCCCGCTCCACAGGCTTCACCGGAACCCCGCGCACACCTCCCGGCCGGCGCTCGTCGAGGAGGAGTATCCCCCTCCCGGCGAAGCTCCGCCGTGCGGCTTGCCCTTTCCCCGCGGGCGAGGGCGCCGGACACCGGAGGTGCCCGCGCTTGATCATCTTCCCCGCCATCGACCTCAGCGAAGGCCAGTGCGTCCGCCTGCACCGCGGCGAGATGGCGCGCAAGACCGTCTACAGCGACGACCCCGCCGGCATGGCGCGGAAGTGGGTCGCCGCCGGCGGCGCGTGGCTCCACGTGGTGGACCTCGACGGCTCCTTCGCCGGCGGGCCGGCCAACCTGGAATCGGTCCGGGCGATCTGCGGCGCGGCGGGCGTGCCGGTGCAGGTGGGCGGCGGCGTGCGCGACCGGGCGACCATCGAGACCTACCTGCAGGCCGGCGTGGCGCGGGTGATCCTGGGCACCGCCGCCGTACGCGACCGGGCCTTCGCCGAGGCGGCTATCGCCGAGTTCGGCGAGCAGGTGGTGATCGACATCGGCGCGCGCGACGGCAAGGTAGCGGTGCAAGGCTGGGCCGAGGCGACCAAGCTGGACGCCGTCCAATTCGCCCGCGAGGTGGAGGCGGCCGGCGCGCGGCGAATCGTCTTCACCGATGTGCATTCTGACGGGGCCTCCGAGGGTCCGAACCTGGCCGCGCAGAGGCGCATGGCCGAGGCGCTTTCCATCCCCCTGATCGCCAGCGGAGGAATCACCACCCTGGCGGACGTGGCGGCGGTGGCGGAGCTGGCGCCTCTCGGGGTGGAGGGGCTGATCATCGGCCGGGCGCTGTACGAGGGGACGGTGGACCTGGCCGAGGCGATCGCCGTCGCTCAGTAGGCCCCGTTCCCGCGGATCACCGCCGGGATGGTGCGGAGCAGAATCTCCAGATCGAGCCGCAGGCACCGGCGCGCCACGTACTCGGCGTCGATCCCCAGCCAGCGGTCGTAGTCCACGTGCATCACCCGCCCGCTGACCTGCCACAAGCCGGTCAGGCCGGGGAGCACCTCGCAGCGGAGGCGGAAGCGCGGGTCGTCCCAGTCCACCTGGTCCGGTGGCAGCGGGCGCGGGCCGACCAGGCTCATCTCGCCCCGGAGCACGTTCCAGAGCTGCGGCAGCTCGTCCAGACCCGTGCGGCGCAGCAGTCTGCCGAGGCGGGTCACGCGCGGGTCGTCGCGGAGCTTGAACACCGGGCCGGGAAGTCCCGCGGCCTCACGGAGCTCGGGCAGCTCGGCCTCGGCGCCCAGCCGCATGGTGCGGAACTTGTAGATCAGGAACCGCCGGCCGCGCAGCCCCACACGCTCCTGTTGGAAGAGCACCGGGCCGGGGGAGTCGCCGCGGACCAGCAGGGCGAGGACGAGCAGGAGCGGCCAGGCCACTGCCACCACCAGGAGCGAGAGGGCAAGGTCCAGCAGCCGCTTCTGCCGCTCGTAGCTGGGATCCGGCTTCACCGCGGCACCTCGACGCCTTCCAGCACGTCCGCGATCACATCGTCCGGCCGGCGGCCCTCGATCTCGGTCTCCGGCCGGAGCACCAGCCGGTGCCGGAGCACCGGCGGGCAGAGCGACTTGACGTCGTCCGGCGTAACGAAGTCGCGCCCGTCCAACGCGGCGCGCACCTTGGCGGAACGGAGCAGCGCGATGCCGGCGCGCGGGCTGGCCCCGAGCAGGATGTCGAGCGACTCCCGCGTGGCCCGCACGATGCTCTGCAGATAGCCCAGCACCGCCTCCCCGCACTGCACGGCGGCAGCGGCGGTCGCAGCTTCCTTGAGCCGCTCCGGCCCGGCCACCGCCTGCACACCGGCCCGCTCGAGATCGCGACTGTCGAACCCGGCGTCGACCCGCCGGAGCAGCTCCGCCTCGGCCTCCGGCGCGGGATAGCCCACCTCCAACTTGAACAGGAAGCGGTCGAGCTGCGCCTCGGGCAGCGGGTAGGTGCCCTCGTACTCCACCGGGTTGAGCGTGGCGCAGACCATGAACGGCTCCGCCATCGGGTACACCTCGCCCTCGATGGTCGCCTGCCGCTCCTCCATCGTCTCCAGGAGCGCGGCCTGCGTTTTCGGCGGGGTGCGGTTGATCTCGTCGGCCAGCAGCAGGTTGGTGAACACCGGCCCGCGGCGGAGGTGGAAGCGGTTGGTCTCGAGGTCGAACACATTGGTGCCGATGATGTCGGACGGCATCATGTCAGGGGTGAACTGGATCCGCTTGAAGCCCACCCCGAGCGTCTTGGCGAGGGTCCGCACGAGGAGCGTCTTGGCGACGCCGGGCACGCCTTCGAGCAGCACGTGGCCCT
>JACPDV010000477.1:0-8224 GCA_016183835.1 Armatimonadota bacterium | reverse complement strand
CTCCTGCCCCACCACGACGCGGCGGAACTCGGCCCGCAAGTCCTCGGCCAACGCACCCACCGTCTCGATGCCCACGAGCGATCTCCCACCTACGCACCTGATCGCCGAAGCTCTCCAGGCGGGCATCGGGTGGGCGGGGTCATCGCTGACCCCGCCTCCCACACCACCCGGCATGCGGTTCACGCACCGGGCGGTTCACGCCGGCACCCTTCGCCGGTACCCGCTCTCCAGACTCACGTACCCCAGCTCCTCCAAGCGTCGGTTGCCCAGCGCCTGGTGCATGGCCGGCGCTCTCGACGCCCGCCACGTGCTCTCCTGGTACGCCAGCCCACAGGCCCGCGCCTTCACCCCTGCCCGCCGTAACGCCCGCAGCCGGCCCCGCGGGTGCTTCCCTAACACCCACTGGTAGGCCCGCAGCCGGCGCCGAATCCAGCCGTCCAAGCTCCGCCAGAAACCCTCCCGTCCGCCGCGCCAGTAGTCTCCCAACCACCCGCGCAGCCGCGGCCTCAGCTCCTCCAGAACCTGCGCCAGACTCACTCCCCGGCTCCGCCGCGTCACCCGTCGCACCCACTTTCGCAGACGCTCCAGGCTCTTCGGCGCCACTTCCCGGACTACGGCGTCTCCGCGTCGGACCACGCGCAAACCCAGAAACGGCCGCTGCGACGACAGGCCCACCGCGCTCTGCGCCCGATTCACCCGCAGCCGCAGCTTCCTCTCCAGGTATCCGCTCACCGACGCCATCACCCGCTCCGCCGCCCGCTCGCTCCGCACGAACACGTTGCAGTCGTCGGCCTAGCGGCAGAAGCTCAGCCCCCGCCGCGCCAACTCCCCGTCCAGTTCGTCCAGCACGCTGTTCGCCAGCAGCGGCGACTGCGGACCGCCCTGGGGCGTCCCCTCCCACCGGCTCACCACCACCCCGTCCGTCATCACCCCCGCCTCCAGCATCCCGCGAATCAGCTTCAACAACCGCTTGTCCGCGATCCGCGAGGCCAGGCGTGCCATCAGACGGTCGTGGTTGACCCGGTCGCAGAACTTCTCCAGGTCCAGGTCCACCACCCCTTCCCGTCCCTCCGCCACGTACTCCTCCGCCGCCGCCAGCGCGTCCTGCGCGCTGCGGCCCGGCCGGAACCCGTCGCTGTGCGGCGAGAACGTCGGCTCCTACAGGGCGGGGCTTGCCCCGCCCGGCTGCGGCGGGATCGCGGAACGTGGCGGTGGCTGGCTGCGGTCACGGAGCGAGCGGGGCAAGCCCCGCCCCTACGGCCGCCGGTGGATGCGGTGAGGGAGCTTGGTCAGCGCCGGCCGAGCCGCTCCAGCGCCGCGCGCAGCCGCTTGAACTCGCGATCGTAACGCGTCCAGTCGCCGGAGCGAAGCGCCTGGTCCGCCGCCCGGAGCGCGCTCTGCGCCTCCCTCACCAGGGCCGGGTCAACGCCGGCGAGCGGCTTGGCGGGCGCCGCCGCGGGCGCGGCCGGGGCCTCGGCCGGAGCGAGCGGTGCCGCCTCGGGCAGCGGGCCGAAGAGCCGCTCGAGCCCGGCCGCGAGGGTCGGCTCCATGACCACCTTGTCCTGGCAGGAGACGATCACCCGCTTCAGCTCGGGCAGCCCGCGCTGCTCGGATTCCAGGTACAGCGGCTGGACGTAGACGAGCGACGAGGCGATGGGCACCACCAGCAGGTTGCCGTACACCACCCGGCTGCCGCCCTTGTCCCAGAGGGTCACCTGCTGCGAGATGGCATCGTCCTGGTTGATCCGCGCCTCGACCTGCAGCGGCCCGTAGACGTTGGTGTCCTTGGGGAACTTGTAGACCACCAGGCGGCCGTAGTGCTGCGGGTCGCAGCCGGCGGTCATCCAGGCGATCAGGTTGTCCCGCTGGTTGCGCGTGTTGCCCTTGCCCCCTTCGCTGAACGGCGTGAACGGGCTGAGCAGCATGAACTGCACACTCTGCTCGTCGGGCAGGCTCATGGTGATGTAGTAGGGCGCCATGGCGCGGTAGAGCTCGGCCTTCTTCGGGTCGATGCCCTTCTGCTGCGCCTCGCGCTCCAGGTCGCGGTCCACCTCGCGCGCCACGGCCCACTGGTCTTCCTGGGCGTATAAGGTGCCCGGGTCCTGCATGTGGTAGCGGCGGTAGATGTCGGCCTGGGTCTCGAACATCAGCACCGGGTAGCGGAAGTGCGCGCGGATCTCGAAGCTGTTGGCCAGTGGGTCGTGCGGGTCCACCTGGTAAAAGTCGATGGTGCCCTGGTAGGCGTCCACCACGGCCTTGACCGGGTTGCGGAGGTAGTTCCAGGTGGGCACGAAGCGCGGCCCGCGGGGCGTCTCTTCGCGGCGGTAGTGGATCTCGCTGTAGGGGTAGCGCTGGCTGAGCGTGTAGCCCTCGCAGACGAAGTAGATCCGGCCGTTGACCACGATGGGGTAGGGGTTGGTGTCCCACTGCAGGAACGGCGCCGCCTTCTGACAGCGGCGGGTGACCTGGCGGTGGAGGAGGATGCGCGACTCGGGCTTGATCAGGTCCGACATGAGCACGTCCGGACTGTGCAGCCGGAGGGCCAGCACGAGCCGGCGGGGCCGGCCGCCCAGGGGGATGCCCGAGCGCCCGTCGTAGCGGTTGCGGTGCTTGACCTCCTGGTTGGCCACGGTCTCGGCGTAGTCGAACTCGTCGCGGGTGGTGCCGACGATCAGGTAGTCGTCCTCGTCGGGCTCACGCTGGCTGTTGAGCCGCCGCCGGGTGCGCTCGGCGACCTCGTCGGGCCGCTCCGCCGGCTGATTCTGCTGCTGCCCGGGGAGCATCGAGGGCGATGGCGTCTGCATCTCCGGCGGCATCAGGATCACTTCACCGAAGTAGATCCGCGGCTCGGTCACCTTCAGGCCGTCGGGCGAGACGGGCGGGATGTTGCGGAGCAGGAACTCGGGCTGCCCCTCGGGCCCTTTGCGGCTGGCGGCGCTCATCACCAGGCCGTAGCCGTGGGTGTATTCGAGGTGCTGGTTGATCCAGGTCTTGGCCTTGGCGTCGAGCTGGTCGGCGTTCAGCTCGCGGGCGGCCACCAGCACCTGCCGCAGTTGGCCGGCCAGGCTGTAGCGGTCGCTGTCGATGTCGACGATGTCGTAGTACTGCCGGATCTCCTGAAGCTGCGCGTAGGTGCGGAGGAGCGGCCGGTGGTCCCAGATACGGATGTTGTCGATGGTGCCGGGGTTGGCGCCCAGCTGCTGCGCGGTCAGCGTGCCGGCGGCGGTGAGGCTGCGCTCGTCCACGTGCTCTAGCCCGAAGGCGGCGCGCGTGGCCTTGATGGCACGGTCGATGTAGCGGCTCTCGCGCTCGATCTCGTTGGGCTTGACCAGCAGCCGCTGGGCGAGGACCGGGAGCACGCCGGCGCACACGATCCAGCCCAGGAACCAGAGCGCCACGGCGTAGTAGGCGGGCCTGGCGGCGCGGTGCGGGCCGCAGACCCAGAGGCAGGCGACGGCGGCGGCGACGGCCAGGAGCGCGGCCACCGCCAGGCCGGGGAGCGTGACGTGGGTGTCGGTCCAGCCGGCGCCGGGGAAGAACGAGCGCTGGTCGAGCAGGAGCTCGTACCGCCGGAGCCAGAGCAGCGCGCCGCGGAGAAGGAAGAGCAGGGCGAAGAGGCGCAGCAGGTGCCCTCGCGCCGGGCGCGTGAAGGTCAGCTCGTTGTCGCGCGAGCGAATCTGGCGGCCGTAGGCGTAGGCCGCAGTGACGGCCACGAGGGCCACCAGGGTGAGGCTGGAGAATCCGCTGAGGAGCGAACGCCAGGCGCCCAGGCGGTAGACGTAGAAGCCCAGGTCGAGGCCGAACTGCGGGTCCTTGACGCCGAACGGCTGCCCATAGAGCGCCAGGAGCCACATCTGCCAACTCTCGGCCACGCCGAGCCCGCCCACCACGCCGAGCAGGACCGGCACCCACCGCGCGAGCGGCCCGGCGGAGCGGTCGAGCATCAGCATCAGCTCGGGGTCCACGCCGTCGCCCGAGGGCACGGGCCGGAGCACGGTGGGCCAGCTTCGCCGGGCCACCCGCAGGTTGAGCGAGAGGAAGAGCCACGCCAGGCAGCCGGCGGCGGCGAAGAGGAGGATGCGCGAGAAGAGCCGGACTCTGAACACCACGGGGAAGGCGTCGTGGCGGTACCACAGCCAGTCGGTGTAGAACTGGGCCCACCAGAACACGGCGACAAGGGCGGCGACGGCCCCGACGACCCAGACCACGAGACGACGCTTGGCGGACAAATCGGCTCTCCTGCGGACAGCGCAGGCCCGGTGTAAACGCCCGGCGAGGGGAGGAAGTAGAGCTTTCTCGAACGCCGATGGTAGCACAGGCCAAAGGGCCTGTCAAAGCGCCGCCGGACCCTCTCCGGCCCCTCTCCTTGCCAGGGAGAAGGTTGGGGAGAGGTCGCTGACACGGCGGCGCGCTGTGCGGGGATGGACCTCCCCCTGCCCCCTCCTTGGCGAGGAGGGGATGACGGACGGGTGAGCTGCCACGGCGGAAGGAGCCGAGGATGCGAAGGACGTGGTTGGTCGGCGTGCTCACCGTGCTCTGTATGGCCGGCTCCGGCCGGGGGCAGGGGATGATCGTGATCGAGCGCTGGATCGAGGATCCGGGCATGCCGATCGCGCCTGACACGCTGCCGCTGAGCATCGAGAGCCAGAAGATCAGCGTCGAGGTCCACGACTTCGCCGGCACCACGGTGGTGGAGGAGTCCTTCCACAATCAGTACAACCGCCGGCTGGAGGGCACGTTCCTCTTCCCGCTCCCCGAGGGCGCCGGGGTCACCGACTTCGGGATGAGCATCGACGGCAAGGACGTGGGCGCGGAGCTCCTGGACGCTCGCAAGGCCCGCGAGGTGTACGAGGGCATCGTCCGGCGCCAGAAGGACCCCGGGCTGCTCGAATATCTCGGCCGCGACCTCTTCCGCGCGCGGATCTTCCCCATCGAGCCGAACGAGACCAAGCGCGTCAAGCTCGAATACACCCAGGGCGTGCCCGCCGATCAGGGGCTGGCGAAGTTCGTCTTCCCGCTCCGCACGCGGGCCTTCCGCCACTGGGCGCCATCCCCGCCGGTGCGGCCCATGGTGCCCGACGGGCGCGGCGGCATCGAGGGCATCCGTGAGCAGCCCGGCCGCGTCGGCCTGCTCAGCCTGACCGTCAGACTCGACGCCAAGGCTGGCCTCAAGTCGCTCTACTCGCCGACCCACGACATCGACATCCACCGCGACGGCGAGCACCGCGCCACGGTGGGCTTCGAGCAGAAGGACGTGCTCCCGGCCGACGACTTCATCCTCTACTACCAGCTCTCCGACGCCATGTTCGGGCTGAACCTGGTGTGCCAGCGCGAGCTGGGTGACGACGGCGGCACCTTCATGCTCCTCCTGGCGCCCAAGTCCGAGGTGCGCGAGGAGCAGATCGCGGCCAAGGACATCGTCTTCGTTTTCGACACTTCGGGCAGCATGTCCGGCAAGAAGATCGAGCAGGCCAAGGGCGCGCTGCGCTACTGCCTCAAGCGCCTCGGCCGCGAGGACCGGTTCGATGTGGTCAGCTTCAGCAGCGGCGTGTCGGCGTTCGAGGGCAAGCTGCTCGACGCCACCGAGGGCAACGTCGGCCGCGCGCTCGAGTTCGTCGACAAGCTCGAGGCGCGCGGCGGCACCAACATCGACCAGGCGCTCGAGACCGGTCTCGGCATGTTGGCCAAGGATGTGGCGCGGCCGGCGATGGTGCTGTTCATGACCGACGGCATGCCCACCGCCGGCGAGACACGCCCGCCGCGAATCCTCGAGAACACCGGCAAGGCGAACAAGGCCGACGCCCGGCTGTTCGTCTTCGGCGTGGGCGATGACGTGAACACCATGCTCCTCGACCGCCTCAGCACCGACAACAGCGGCACGCGCTGCTACGTAAGGCCCGAGGAAGACATCGAGGAGTCGGTCAGCAACCTCTACGACAAGATCGCCAGCCCGGTCCTCTCCGACCTGCGGCTCGAGGTGGACGGCGTGAAGATCTCGGACATGCACCCCGGCAAGCTGTCCGACCTGTTCCGCGGCTCGCAGCTCACGATGTTCGGCCGCTACCAGGGCGACGGTCCGGCCAGAGTCCGCCTCCGCGGCGTGGCCAAGGGGAGTGAGCAGAGCTTCGACTACAGCGTCGACTTCCCCGCCCGCGAGCGCGGCAACGGCTTCGTCCCGCGGCTCTGGGCGACCCGCAAGATCGGTGACATGCTCGAGCAGATGCGGCTCTACGGGCAGGAGAAGGAGCTGGTCGACGAGGTGGTGCGGCTGGCCACGCGGTACGGCATCCTGACCCCCTTCACCTCTTACCTGGTGCTCGAGCCCGGCGTGCACGTGGAAGGTCTTGCCGCGGACCGGTTCCGGCGCGACGGGGGGATGGGCATGCCCGGGGCGCGCGGCGAGCGCGGTGCGGCAGGCGAGCGCGGGCCGCAAGGCGCAGCGGGTCCCGCCGGCATGCCCGGTGGCGGCGGCGGGATGGGCGGCGCGACGGCCCCGACCACCGGCAAGGATGCCGTGACGTTGAGCGAGGCGCAGCGGCAGCTCCGCGAGGCCGAGCAGGTGGAGAAGCCGGCCGGCGCCACCGTCGAGCAGGCCGGCGCGAAGACCTTCTACCTCATCGACAACGTGTGGATCGACTCGACCTGGCCGAAGGAGCCGGGCGACCGCACCCTGGTCAAGGTCAAGTACGGCAGCGACGCCTGGTTCGACCTGATCGCCCTGCGCGACGAGATGAAGGACATCCTCTCGCTCGGGCAGCGGGTCAAGGTGAGCTTCGGCAAGGTGCTGCTCGAAGTGGCGGACGAGGGCGCCGAGAAGCTGGACGACGCGCAGCGAAAGGCGCTGAAGGGCTGAGCCTCGCCGCGGCCAAGCTCCGCCGGCAGCCATGAAGCGTTCGGTCGACCTGGTGGTGCTGGTCGCGGTCCTCGGCACCTTCCTGGTGCTCAACGGCCTGCTGCTCGACCGCGCCGCCCGAGTGGCGGCGCGGACCGAGATCGTCCCGGTGCCCTCCACCCTCCGCACGACGATGTCGGGCACCAAGGCGCTCTACACGCTCCTCCAGCGGCTCGGCGTGCCGGTCGTCCGGCTCTTCACCCGGGCCACGCTGATCCCCGCGAACGTCAGCGTGGTGGTGATCCTGGAGCCGCAGGTCACCATCACCAGCACCGAAGCCCTGGAGCTGCGCCGCTGGGTCGACCGCGGCGGCACGCTGGTGCTGGCCTGCGCGGGGCTGGAGGGCGAGCACCCGGCGGCCCGCGAGCTGCCCCGCACCCTCTTCGTCCAGGACCCCGCGCGCGCCGCCGCCCGCCTCCGGCGCATCCCGCCGGCGGGCGCCGGTGGTGGCCTGCTGTGGCAGGTGCGCCGGCCGAATCGCTACCTGGCCGGCGTGCGGCGCCTGGAGCTCGACTCGCAGGCCTCGGCCGTGCCGAGCGGTGAGCGGCTGGCCAGGGCGGTGGCCGAGCTGACCGACGAGCGCCGCGAGTGGCCGGTGGCGGGCGACGCGCCGAGCTGGCTCTGCACCGTCACGGCGGTGGGGCAGGGGCGGATCTTCGTGCTCCCGACCGCGGCGCTCTTCCACAATGGCCAGCTCGCCCGCGCCGACAACGCCGTGTTCGCCGTGAACCTACTTTTGGCGCACCGCGGGAGCGGGGCGGTGGCGTTCGATGAGTACCACCTCGGGCAGGTTGGCGCGGGGAACCTGTTCGCCCTCCTGTGGCGTCCACCCATCCGCTGGGTCACGCTGCAACTTGCGGCGGCGCTGGCTGTAGTGCTCCTGCGGATGATGATCCGCTTCGGCCCGGCGCGGCCGGACCCGGTGCGGCTGCCGCAGCGGCCGGCGGTGGAGTACGTCGAGGCACTGGCCAGGCTGCACCAGCGCACGGGCGCCGCGAGCGTGGCGGCGCGGTGGTGGTACGAGGACACGCGCCGGCGTCTTTGTCGCGTGGCGGGGGTGCCCCGCGATGCCGCGGACGACCGCCTTGCCCGGCGCCTCGCCCCGCGGGTGGGCATGTCGCCCGAAGACGTGGCGGCGGTGATCGAACGGCTGCGCCGTGCGTCTGAGAGTGTGGGCGGCGACCGGGAGCTGCTGGACCTGGTGTGCGCCAACTACCTGGTGAAGGTGTGAGGGCCGGTAGTGCTGAGTGCCGAGAGGGGCAGCCGAGCCGCGACCGTGAGGGAGCGGTGACGGCCGTCCATCAGGCGGCTTGGCGGCACTTTTGGCTTGCC
>JACPDV010000484.1 GCA_016183835.1 Armatimonadota bacterium | reverse complement strand
GTCACGGCGCGCTCGTCCGAGGGCTTCTTCGCGCCGTGGATCACGCAGTTCTTCTACTACGCCATCAACGGCGTCACCGACGACATCGGCTGGCAGGGCTCGCACTGGGGCGGCAAGCCGATCTGGCTGGAGCTGACCCTCAAGGAGCCCGCCGACATCGGCCGCGTGGTGCTCTACGCGCCGAACCTGGGCGACTACTCCATCGACCTGATCGGCCCTGACGGCGGCGCCCAGCGCATCGACGTGACGGGCAACACCAGCAAGCTCACCACGCACCGGCTGGCGCACACCGTCCGCTGCCTCAAGCTCCGCGTGACCGCCACCAAGGTGGCCGGCGGCGTGCCCACGGTGAGCGAGATCGAGGCCTACGCCGACGCCGGCGAGGGGCCGACCACGCCGCTCCTCACGGTGCTCGCCGCGGCCGGGCCGGCGCCGCAGCCGATGTTCGGCGCCACGGCCGAGCCGAACGCGCTGTGGGACGAGCACTTCGAGCCGTTCGGCACCGCGCCGAAGTACAACTGGGACGGCAAGGACACCAACTGGGTCCTCGATCCGGCCAAGCTGCTCGCCGAGCCGCGGCCGGGCGGCGGCCTCGTGCTCGCGAGCCGCGCCGCCGAGGGCTACGCCGGCATGACGCACCTCTTCCCCATCGACCCGGCGCACCGCTTCTTCCAGGTGAACATCGCGGCCATCGACGGCACCGGCTACAAGTACGCCTATGTGCACTGCGGCACGTCGTCGGGCGAGCCGGGCTACCGCTCGTGGATCAACTGCAACCGGCCGGGGATCTACACCGTGGACACCCACTACATCCACGACAACTACCGCACCGGGGCGGAGAAGTCGTGCTTCGTGGTGGTCAGCGCGGCCGGGTCGGCGAAGCAGGCAGACGGCGGCGTGACGGTCGGGCCGAGGTTCACGTTCGACTGGATCCGGCTGGTGCAGGAGCCGCTCGACGGGCTGGCGGTGACGCTGCCCGACGGCGCGCCGCTGGGCGACAGCGTGAAGGTGGGCGACACGCTGCGCTTCGAGCTGCGGCTGACCCGGCCGGCAGCGGACGCGGTGGTGGAGGTGCAGTGCGACTCGAGCCTGACGCCGCTGCCGATCAACGGTGAGCCCTACGTGCAGCTCCGCCGGGCCGACGAGGCCGGGAAGGTGTGGGTGGGCGAGGTAACGCTCGGGCCGCGGACGGGCAAGTTCAAGCCGACGGGGTACCCGACGATCTTCAAGGCGGCGGTCAACGGCGGGGCGATCAAGGAGACGTACGCGCCGGTGATGACGGCGTTTGAGTGACTCACGGAGGCGGACTCGACAGCGCGTACGGATCGGCCTCGAGCAGCTCCCGGCCGCAGTCGATCACCTCGCGGATGCGCACATTGAGCACCCGTGCGTTCCCGATCCGCCCGTGCCGCAACACGCCGGCGGAGTCGAACACCTCCTCCATCTTCGCGAAGTCGTTGCGCGAGCCATCCTGCCGGAGATACTCGATCGCCCGTGACGGCACCCGCGAGCCGTCGGGCAGGATCACCACCGAGCCGGCGTAGTCGCGGTAGCTCCGGTACGGCACCCGCGCCAGCTCCTCGGCGGCGTGGAGGGCCGTGCAGCACTGCAGGCTGACGCCGAGGAACAGGTTCCAGGCATCCAGCCGATAGAGCGCCTCGAACCCGCCGCGCCAGAAGGGGTGGATGCCGTCGCCGAGCACCTCCGCGGCCCTCAGGCCGCACGCGGCGAAGCTGTGACAGACGTGTTCGCCCCGCAGCACGCCCGGCCGGCGCCGGAAGGTGTCGGGGATCCGACCGGTCTCGCAGGGGGTGTTCGCCACGTCGAACTCGACCCACGGCGCGGCGTGGTTCGGCCCCCAGGTGAAGGTCGGCATGACCAGGGTGCCCGCCGGCCCGAGCACCTCCAGCAGCGCGTCGATCACGGCGTCGGCCCCGCCCTCGACCCAGCCGAACGCGCTGAGCGATGAGTGGACCAGCACCGTGTCGCCACTCCCAAGCCCCACGGTGCGCAGTCCGTCGCGAAGCTCTCCGGCGGTGACGTGGCACGGCATGCGCTGAGGCTCCGCGGGGAGATTCGGCATCACAGCGCGCGGTCCCTCCGGTCCGGACCGCGGTCTCCGCACCATCCCCGCACCGCCCGCAGAGCCCCCCTCCCGCCTCCCCCCGCTTCGCAGGGGGAGGAGCTGATAGGCTGCGCGGAACCGCCAGTCCCTCCCGCACCAGGCACCAGGCACCAGGCACCACGCACCAACCACCACGCACTCTTTTGCACTGAACGGAACTGCCGAGTATGCTGGTAGCGTATGCAATAACCGTGGCCACGCGGTGGAAGGGAGCAGACCGCGCGATGAACCATGTGGTGTTCCGCACGGGGGGCGACTGGGACAGCACCACGCTGTTCAACAACGACGAAGAGGTGATGGCGGTGCAGCTCTACGTGGAGCTGCACGCCGGCCGCGACATCGACGGTGAGCCGTGCAAGGGCGGGATCGGCCTGGGCGGCGAGATCAGCGCCTTCGTCCGCACGCAGGACGAGCCGGACAAGGAGAACGGGATCTTCCCGGGCCGGCTCGAGCTGATCTGCCCGGGCCACACCATCGGCATCGAAAACACCCACCCCGGCTTCGACTTCGGCTTCACGCGCGTGTGGCACAATGGCGTCGAGGTGACCGATGAAGTGATGGACGTGGTCGTGGACATCAACGCCGCTGACAACATCGTCAAGGTCTACCTGACCCTCTTCAAGGCGCACTGGCTCGCCGCGGACGAGGTGGCGACCTACAACATCCTGTGACGGACGCCCGGCTGGGCGCGACGCAGCCGGGGAGGACGCGGACATGAAACCGACACTCAGATGGCTGGCGGCCATGGCCCTGGTGATGGCGATCGCGCTGCCCCAGGAGCTGGCTCTCGCCCGCGGCGGGTCCTTCGGCGGCGGGCGCAGCTCGGGCGGGTCGTTCGGCGGCTCGCGGAGCTCCGGTGGCTCGTTCGGCGGTTCGCGGAGCTCCGGTGGCTCGTTCGGCAGCTCGCGCAGTTCGGGCGGCTCATCGTTCGGCGGCTCGAGCTCGGGCGGGTCGTTCGGCGGCTCGCGCAGCTCGAGCGGCTCGTTCGGTTCGTCGGGCAGCACGTCGAAGTCCAGCTCGAGCAGCTCGTTCGGGCGAAGCGGGTCGTTCGGCAGCTCGGGCTCGGTGCGCAGCACCACCACGGCGCCCAGCTACTCGCGGCGCACGCCGGTGAGCTCCGGCACCTACTACTACGGCGGGATGGGCTACCCCGCCCACTACTACGGCGGCTGGAGCGGCTACAGTTACTACTGGGGCGCGCCGCGCTGGTACTACTGGATGCCGTTCCACCCGGCCTTCTACTACTCGGCGCCGGTCTACTACGATGGCGCGATGTACCCGGGCGGGTTCAGCTTCATGCGCTTCCTGGTTGGCCTGGTGGTGATCGTGCTGATCATCGCCCTGCTGGCGCGCCTGTTCGGCGGGCGCGGCAAGGGCATCCGCTACACCACCTACAACTAGACCCGAAAGGAGCCCGGAGTGTTCGGCAAGCCGTCCCGGAACGGTGCGGAGCCGGAGCGCGCCTCGGCCGCCGACAACGCCAGGATCCGCGGCGGCGGCCTGGTGCAGGTGGTCGTCACCGCGCAGAACCCGCTCACCTTCTCGATCTTCCTCAACGACAAGCCCGTGCCGCAGGTGGCCGTGGACAATCTGCTGATCACCATCGAGGCCCCCGGCGACGAGGAGCCGAACGGCGTGGTGGAAGCGACACTCACCCAGCAGGTGCGCAAGGTGAGCGGCGAGAACGTGATGGAGGCGCTCCAGCTCTTCCCCTGCACGGTGGAGATCGTGGCGCTCGGCCGGCGGATGTCGGTCACCTGCCGCGAGGCGGGCCAGCTCGACGGCGTGTGGATCGACCTCGGTCTGAAGCCGGACGGCACCGGACTCGAGGTCAGCGGCGCGCGCAAGCTCGAGGTGGTCCTCACCCAGGACCTGCTCGACGCGCAGTTGACCTGGGAGGACGGGACGACCGAGGCGGTCTTTCCGGAGGAAGGATGACGCCCGCTCACGCCCACCCTCGCCAGCGATACCAGGCCGTCATTAGCAGCTCGTGGGCCGCCACGCGGAAGGCCTCGAGCCGTTGCACAGGGCGGAACTCCGCGGCGGATGCAGCAGCCGTTCCCGGCTCGACGGGCTGAGCTGACCGCCACCCCCGCTGAGGACCACGATCAGGTCGGCCACGGGCGGCGCATTGTCCACTGTCAGCCTGCGGAGGGCCATCGGCGCGAGGGGCGTCACGGCGATCAGCACGAACAGCCCGGCCTCCAGCCCCAGCACCACCGACGCGACCCGCTGCGCCCGGCGCCCGCCGCACTGCCAGGCCCAGCCCAGCCCCACACAGCCCAGCGGTAGCGCGACGCGCAGCCACGGCCACCCGAAGACGGTCAGCGGCAGGGCGGCGGCGTAGGCCAGCACGGCGGTCACGCCAGCCGGCACCCAGCCGCAACGGGGCACCGGCTCCTCTGCTCCGGCTCCGGACTCATCACTCATCACCCATCACTCATCACTCATCACTCATCACTGCGCTAGATGCCCTCGCGCGGCACACTCACCGCCCAGCTCCGCGTGCGGAAGGGCCGCCCATCCACCGTGATCTCCACCTGGGTGGTGTGGTAAAACGCCCGGGCGTCGCTGGTGGTCATGCAGTGCGCCTGCACCACGATCTCCCGGCCGGCGTAGCTCCAGGTGGCCCGTGAGTTGCCCTCGGCCACCGCCACGGCCGGGTCGCGCGCGGAGACCGTGTAGCGCGCCTGGTTGCCCCAGCGCGTGGTGTAGCCCAGGCTGTAGGCCACGGTGGCTGTGTCGCGGATCAGGTCGCGCGACTGGCTCAGCTCGGGTGCGGCCAGCTCCTCGCGGCGGGCCGGCGGGTGCGGGGAGGGGCGCAGGCCGGGCTCGGGCAGCGGCGCCTCGCGCGGCGGCGCCACGGGCAGGATCAGCGCCGACGGCTGCGCCGGCGACCGGAGCACCGTGACCGTGCCGAGGTGCGGCGTCGGCCACACGTTCATCAGGTCGGCGCCGGCCAACATCAGCCGGATCCGGTGCCCCGCCCGGAACCGCCAGGCGCAAGCCAGCAGGGGCAATTGGCGCGTGGGAGTTGGGTCCGGTTCCTCCCCCTGCGCCGGCGGGGGGAG